>CAIKRN010000202.1 GCA_903829855.1 uncultured Opitutia bacterium | reverse complement strand
GGGGAATAAATATGAATCAAAGGTCTCCGCCTTCAAGGCGACGGGCTCGGATGATCGGGCGCCATTCCGCCGTTCGACCTGGGCGCTGGCAACGGAGGGCGGTTGGTCTGGCCGCGTTTGGGTGGGTTATGGTGCGGGTTCGTACCGTTGGGTATCGCCGCCCTATCAGGCGAAGGAGCCAGCCCTCCTCGACAAGGATGGCAATTTGGCCAAGCGCGCGATTTACGCCCACAACGATTGGCTGCAAATGCTAGCAGAGTGGGGAATCATCGGCCTACTCCCCGTGGTGCTTGGGCTGGGCTGGCTGCTGGGTTGGGTTATTCGAGCGTTCCAGCCAGGTCATGCCGAAGCCATTCCGCTCGCCTGCGTCTTGGTGTTGCTGCTCGCCCACGCCTACCTGGATTTAATTTTCTGGTTTACGCCGCTGATGTTTGCCGCGGCCTTCGTCGCCGCGGCGATGATTGCCTTCATCGAGCAATCGACGGCAGAGTCCGCGGATATCACCGGCTGATTTCATTCCTTGCGGCAGCTCATCCAGCATCTGGGTTCCGGTTATACGGAGCTAATCGACGTGCCCGCTCCGGGCCCGCAGGCGAATCGTATCCTGATCCGAGCCGCCCGCTCGCTAGTCTCGCTCGGGACAGAACGCATGTTGGTCGAATTCGGTCGGGCCGGCTGGTGGGGTAAGGCCCGCCAGCAGCCCGAGAAATTTCGCGCCACCCTCGCGAAGGTCCGGGCGGAAGGTCTCTTCGCCACGGTCGTGGCGGTGCGCAGTAAGCTCGCCCGACCGATTCCGCTCGGCTATTGTCACGTCGGACACGTGATCGATAACGGCGGTGTCCCCGGGTTCACGGTCGGCGACCGCGTGGTCTCGAACAGCCCGCACGCTGAGGTGGTTTCCGCCCCCGCCGCTTTCGTATCCCACGTGCCGCATGGCGTCACGGATGATGCGGCGACTTTCACGCCGCTTGCGGCCATCGCCCTCCAAGGCATCAGGCTGATCGCACCGCAGCCGGGCGAGGTCGTCGTCGTGATGGGACTCGGCCTGATCGGCCAGCTTGCAGTCCGGATTCTTCGTGCCCGCGGTATCGTCGTCTTGGGAGTCGATCCAGATCCGGCCAAGTGCGCGCTCGCGGCCACGGCGGGGGCGACCATCTGGACTTCCGAAGGCAAGGCTCCAGCGGCGTTGGGCTCTGGCGCGGCGGGCGTCCTGATCACCGCAAGCACGACTTCAGATGAGCCGGTCAATCAGGCCGCGCGGATTTGCCGCCGGCGTGGGCGCGTCGTACTCATTGGAGTAGCGGGGCTTTCGCTGAATCGTGCGGATTTCTACCAGAACGAGGTCTCATTCCAAGTCTCACGCTCCTACGGCTCCGCCGATGCGTCCGATCCGTCATCGGCCCGTGCCAATTTCGACGAAGCCCTCGCGCTGATGGCTTCGGGCGCGCTCGATGTCGCCCCGTTGCTGACGTCGCGTCATCCGTTCGTCACGGCATCGCAAATCTACGACGACCTCCGTCGCCCCAGCGCCTACGGGCTACTCATCGACTACTCTGTCCCGAATGAGTCACTCGTCCGCACACTTCCTGGAGCCGTTGGGAATCTCCGGACCACTAGCAGGATCGGCGTCATTGGCTGCGGCAACTTCGCCACCCGCGTCCTCGTCCCTGAGCTGCGTCTCCAGGCGGCGGCGCCGTCGGTCTTTGTTTCCGCCAACGGGCTTTCAGCGCAGCTGCTCGCTCGTTCCACCGCGACGGCGACCACCGACCCGACGACCTTACTCGATGACGTGTCCGTCCGGACGGTCTTCATCGCGACCCGGCACGGTGATCACGGCGAACTCGTCCGGGCGGCCCTCCGAGCTGGCAAGAATGTCTGGGTCGAGAAGCCGCTCGCGCTCACCGAGACCGATCTCGACGCTACGATGGCCGTCGCACGTTCGACTTCTGTGCCGCTCGTCGTCGGCTTCAATCGCCGCTTCGCTCCGCTTGCCCTCGCCCTCCGCGCCGCACTCGCCGCGAAGTCTGGACCGCGCCGTTTCACGGTCGACGTCAACGCCGGCCGCCTGCCGGCCGACCATTGGACGCTCGATGCTCAACAGGGTGGGGGACGCATCGTCGGCGAAGCTTGTCATTTCGTCGACCTCTTGCGCTACCTTGCAGGCTCTCCCATCGCCTCCGTCCGGGCATTATCCCGTGATGCCGCCGGCCAGGACGGCGGTTGCTTTGAACTCCGCTTCGCCAATGGCGATGTTGCCACGCTCAACTATCGCACCGACCTTCCCGCGCATCTGCCCAAGGAGCGCATCAGCGTCTCCGGGGATGGTTGGTCGGCCGAGATCGGTAACTGGAAGTCCCTCCGTTCGCAGAACCTTCCTGGAGCTTCCGCTTTGCCCACTTGGCTAGGCGGTCCCGCCCGCGGCAAAGGCCACCCCGAATTGATCTCCGCATTCCTGTGCGCCAGCACGAGTGAGTCCTTCGCTCCGCCCGTCTCCCTCGATCAGATCGAGGAAGTCTCCCGCTGGAGTATTCGGATGCAGGCGATGCGCTAATTTCAACCCTTTCAGCATATCCACATGAACTCCCTCTGCGTCCTTGGCCTTGGCTATATCGGCCTCCCGACGGCGTCCATCTTTGCAACGAAGGGTCGTCGCGTCCTGGGCGTGGATATTTCGCCCGCGGTCGTGGAAATTATCAACAGCGGTCGCATTCATATTCAGGAGCCCGATCTCGACGTGCTTGTGCGGGCCGCCGTGCAGTCCGGGAATCTCAAGGCGGCGACCAAGCCGCTGCCGGCCGAGGTCTTCATCCTCGCCGTACCAACGCCATTCATCGTGACGCCTGACGGCACCCGCACCCCCGACCTTTCTTTTGTCGAGGCTGCGACTCGCTCCATCGCTCCAGTTGTCGCTGCGGATAATCTCATCATCCTTGAGTCGACCTCCCCGGTCGGTACGACCGAAAGGGTTAAAGGCTGGTTAGAAGATGAGCTCCGGAAGCTGGGTCGCCCGGCAGCAGGATTACTCTACGCCCATTGCCCAGAACGTATTCTCCCTGGCCAAATGCTGAAAGAATTGGTTTCAAATGACCGCATCTGTGGTGGCTTGACCGCGGAAGCCTCCACTCGAGCCCGGGACCTTTACGCGACGTTCTGTGCGGCCCAGATTTTTCTCACGGATGCGCGGACGGCGGAACTTGCTAAGCTCACCGAGAATGCTTTCCGCGACGTGAATATCGCCTTCGCTAATGAACTTTCGCTGGTTTGTGATAAGCTCGGGGTGAATGTCTGGGAACTGATCCGCCTAGCGAATCGTCATCCTCGGGTAAAGATTCTCCAGCCCGGGCCAGGCGTCGGCGGTCATTGCATCGCCGTCGACCCTTGGTTCATCGTCGACGCGGCCCCCCAGGAGGCTCGGCTCATGCGCATGGCCCGCGAAGTGAATGATTCCAAGCCGCGCCATGTCGTGGCGCAAGTTCTGGCGGCGGCCCGCGCGGGGTCCGTCGTCGCCTGTCTCGGCCTCGCCTTCAAGGCGAACGTCGATGACTTACGTGAATCTCCCGCGGTGGAGATTATCACCCATCTCGCGGAGGCCGGGCTTAAGGTCATCGCCGTCGAGCCGCATATCCAAACTCTCCCCGCCAGCCTCGAGGGCAGGGTAGAGCTTGCGTCGCTGGAGTTGGCCCTCGACCGCGCGGATGTCGTCGTCCTGCTCGTAGACCATCGTGCATTTGCCTCGCTCACGCTCGCCCAACTGGCGGGCAAGAAGCTCATCGATACCCGCGGAGCCATTCGCTAGGCCCCTTGCTCTTCGATCTTCTCCATCACCTCGGGCCCGGCTGGCTCGCCCGAAGGATACTCTGGTCCGCGGAGCGTCGTCTCGGACTTTTAGAATATCGCATGCCTCGCCAGGCATGGAAGGACTTCGGATTAGCCGCGGAGGCGGCCGCCGAATGGCGATCCCGCGCGCCCAAGCTTCCCCTTTCCCGCCTGCACCGGAGCGATTTAGCGGCTCATCTCGAGGCCTGGGCCTTAGAGTGCGGCCACTCCCCACGCGCGGAATCGGATGCCCAGGCCCGCGGCCTTTATCGCATATTCTCCCACGACTTGGTCGACGCTGGCCGCCCGCCGCGCTGGTCGGAAAACGTTATTTCCGGAGGCTGCGTCGACCCGCAACGTCATTGGTCGCATTGCCGCGATGACAGCCGGGAAGACATCAAGGGCGTATGGGAGCTCTCGCGATTCTCTTGGGTGTTCCCGCTCGTACGTGCGTGGGTCCTTGACGGTGACGACCGGCATGTCGAGCGGTTCTGGACCACGGTGGAAGATTGGAAAAAACACAATCCGCCAAACCGTGGACCAAACTGGATGTGCGGCCAAGAGGCCTCTCTCCGCTTGATCGCTCTCACCTTCGGCCTGCAGGCGTTTCGTCATCACCCGGCCACCACGGAGGCGCGCATCCTCCTCGCTTCCCGCATCGCCCATGCCACGGCGGAACGTATCGCAGGCCACCTCAAGTATGCCTTATCTCAGAAAAATAACCACGGCATCTCCGAGGCGATTGGCCTGATGACGGCGGGGGTCTTCTGGCCCACGCTTCCGTCGGCGCCCAGCTGGCGGCGGCAAGGCCTCCAAGCCTTACGGTCACAAGTTGCGGAACTCGTTGGGGATGATGGTGGTTTCAGTCAGCACTCGACCAACTATCACCGACTCTTTTTACAACTACTGGTCTGGGCGGAACTCATTTGTCGGGCCGCGGGCAGCACACTCCCTGCCGACGTACGTCAAAAGGCCACGGTGGCGACGGATTTCCTCGCCGAATTGTTGGAAGACGACGGTACGGTCCCGCGCTACGGTGCCGATGATGGGGCTAATCTTTTCCCGTTAAGTGGGACGGGTTATCAGGATTTCCGGCCTGCGGTCGGCGTAGCCTTGATTTTATTTAAAGGCGAGCGTCTGCCCGCCGGACCCTGGGACGAGACGGCGCTTTTGTTACTTGGTCCCATGGCTGCAAGCACTGCGCCCGGCGTGCGCCCTGCACCGAACCATCCCCCATCGGGCGTGGGAGTACTTCGCCACCCTCGCGGCACGGCTTTCTTTCGCGCCCCGGCGGAGTTTAAGCACCGCCCCGCTCAAGCCGACCAACTGCACGTGTCTTTTCGCTGGGACGGTGAGTGGATCGCCGCCGACCCTGGCACTTACTCGTACAACTCCCCTGACGGACTGGGTGCACTGGCTTCCGCCACTTATCACAATGTGGTCACGGTCAACGGGCGGGATCCGATGCGAAGGTTTAGTCGCTTCCTTTGGTTGCCGTGGACGACATGCACGCCGATGCCTGAAGCTAACGGTCTCCGGGCCGAGCATTGCGGGTATCCTGGCTACCGAGCAAACCGACGAGTCTTGGTTCGCTCGGGTGGCTTCGTGGTCATTGATCGATTGAGTGGATTGTTCGCGCAGTCCGGCCGATTTAATCTGCGTTGGCATGGCCTTAAGCGGACAGGATTAGAGCAACTCTCGATTGTTTGTTCTGCACCCTCGGAACAAAAATATTACACGGGCGATAGTCCGGCCGGTCGAGCTTGGCACGCGAGTCACTATGGTAGTAAGCGGGCGGCTTGGTGTCGTGAAGTCTCCGCCTCAGGCGCAAACGTCGTTTTCGTAACCTCCCTCGGTTGCGCCGTCCGTCTCGAGCGAGAGAGCGTTTTTATCGATGGCGAGGAAATCGCCCTCTAACCCCCCTTTTGTATGTCCACCGTAGCCCTGATCGTCGGCACGCGTCCCGAGTGTATTAAACTGGCGCCGCTGTATGCCGCTTTGCGCCAATCTCCGCGCCTGCGACCTTTGTTGGTTTCCACCGGTCAGCACCGCGAGATGCTGGCTCAATCGTTTGCTTCGTTCGACTTGAAGCCAGATGGCGACCTCCAGCTCATGCAGCCCGGACAGTCGCTCCCTGCTTTGACCGGGCGGGTCATTGCCGCCGTCAGTGCCTGGCTCGCGGAGGTCCGCCCTGCCGCCGTCCTCGTGCAAGGTGACACCACGACCGTGCTAGGCTCCGCCCTCGCCGCGTTTTACGCCGGCATCCCGGTGGGACATGTCGAGGCTGGCCTTCGCACGGGTAATTTGCGTTCGCCGTTCCCGGAAGAAATGAACCGGCGCCTGACTTCGCCGCTCGCGCGGTGGAATTTTTGCCCCACCGAATTCTCGCGCGACAATCTCCTGCGCGAAGGTATCGCCTCAGCGGCCTGCCATGTCACCGGCAACACCGTCATTGATGCTCTGCTGACGACGCGCGCGCGCCTGGCCGCGACTCCTCATGATCATGCCAGTCTGGCGGCCCGGCTTGGCGTCTCAGCCACTTTTGCCGCTACGTATCTCGCTCCTGCAGCGGGCCGCTGGATTCTGGTCACGGGACATCGCCGAGAATCTTTTGGGTCAGGCTTTGAAGGCATCTGCCGCGGCTTGCGCCAGATTGTCGATGAGCATCCCGATGTGGGCATTGTTTACCCCGTGCATCTCAACCCGCAGGTGCAAGAGCCCGTGAGGCGCTTGCTCGGTGGCCATCCCCGCATCGCGCTGGCCGCTCCCGCAGCCTACGAAGATTTCGTCTGGTTGATGGATCGGGCCAGCTTCGTCCTCACGGACTCCGGCGGCATCCAGGAAGAGGCCCCCTCTCTCGGGAAGCCGGTCTTAGTGATGCGCGAAAACACCGAACGCCCCGAAGGTGTTGCCGCGGGGACTTGCGTGTTGGTCGGTACGAATCCCCTGAAGATTGCCGCGGAGGCCGCCTATTTGCTGGGCGACCGTGCCGAATACCTTCGTCGCTCGCAGTTGCGTAATCCTTACGGCGACGGAACGGCTGCGGCCAAGATTGTGAGCGTGCTGGAGCGCGAGCTTCTCTAACCTGCAGTGCGCGTCCTGTATTTCCATCAGCACTTCGCCACGCCGCAGGGGTCGACGGGCACGCGCTCCTATGAGTTTGCCCGCGCGTTAGTCGCCCGTGGCCATCAAGTCACAATGGTCTGCGGGGCCCATGCGCAAAGCGGACTCGAACTCCCGATTGTGCCCGACCGCGGATGGCATGAGGGCGAGGTCGACGGCATCAAAGTTATCTCCCTGCCTTTGGCCTATTCCAATCGCGACTCTTTGCTCCGCCGCGGCTTCACGTTTGCCCGATTTGCAGTGCGGTCGATGGCGATCGCCCTCGAGTTCGATTATGATCTCGTTTTTGCCACCTCGACCCCGATTACCGCGGTGATTCCGGGTCTCGCGGCCAAGTTTGCTCGCGGCAAGCCCTTCGTTTTCGAGGTGCGCGATCTTTGGCCAGAACTACCGCGCGCCCTCGGGCTTCGTAATCCCTTCATCTTGGGTGGCATGACCTGCCTAGAGTTGGCTGGTTATTCCTCGGCCGATGCCTGCGTGGGTCTTTCGCCCGGCATCGTCGAAGGCATCCGAGAGCGTGCGCCCGCCCATAAGCCAGTGACGATGATTCCCAACGGATGCGATTTGACCCTTTTTCACCCCTCCAAGCGTGCGTCGCTGGAGCTTCCGGGAATCGGCCCAGGTGATTTTGTCGCGGGCTTCACGGGCGCACACGGACCAGCCAATGGCCTCGACGCACTTCTCGCCGTCGCCGCTGAATTGCGCCGGCGCGGTGATCAGCGCATCAAAATCATCTTCGTCGGGGAGGGAAAGGAAAAGGAACGCCTCGCTGCTGCCGCCCGCGCGCAAGGGCTTACCCAGTGCCTCTTTTTCCCCTCCGTGCCGAAGGAGCAACTCGGCCGTCTGACCGCTTCGCTCGACTGCGGGTTAATGGTCCTTCGCAATATCCCGGCCTTTTATCGCGGCACTTCGCCCAATAAGTTTTTCGATTACGTCGCCGCGGGCATCCCCGTCGTGAATAATTACCCAGGTTGGTTGGCCGGATTAATTTCGGAGGCTGAAGCCGGACTGGTCGTAGCCCCTGATAACCCCCAAGCTTTTGCCGACGCCCTCCAGCGTCTCGCCGCCGACCGTAAGTTGTGCGACCGTATGGGCGCCAACGCCCGCAAGCTCGCGGAGGCCCACTTCGCTCGCGGAGAACTCGCTGCCGAGTTCATTGGCGTGCTCGAAGCGGCCGCCGCTTAAATTTTTAATAGTCATGAACCTACTCATCACCTCGGCCGGACGCCGCAATCAGCTCCTTGATTGTTTTCGCCATTCCGCCACCCAGCTCGGCATTCCGCTCCGTATCCTGACGACCGATATTCGGCCCGGGCTCAGCTCAGCGAGCCTCGCCGCTGACGCCTCCTTCGCCGTTCCACCTTCCACGTCGCCTAGCTACATCCCTGCCCTGTTGGAGATATGTTCTCGCGAGAAAGTCTCCCTGTTGATTCCCACCATTGATCACGACTTGGCCCCACTCAGCGAGTCGAAGGATAAGTTCGCAGCGATTGGCACCACGGTAATCATTTCCTCCTACGTAGCGGTGCACATCGCTCGCGATAAGTTCGCCACCATTCGGGCGCTGGGTGATGTCGGCATTCCTGTTCCGAAAAGCCTAATGTTGAAGGATTATCTGGCTGAACCCACTAAGTTGGCGGGCGATTTAATCGCCAAGCCGCGTGCGGGAAGTTCTTCAATCGGGATTATTTTACCCCGCGGCCCAGCTGATTTGGCGAATTTGCCCCCGGATGATTACGTGGTGCAGGAAAAATGGGAGGGACAGGAGTTCACCGTCAATGTCTTCATCGATCGGGCGGGCAAACTTATCAGCGCTATTCCGCACCTTCGCATGCAAGTGCGCAGCGGTGAAGTCTCTCAGGGGCTCACGGTGCGTAACGCCGCACTTAGTTGGGTGGCGGAGCGGCTAACCTTGGCCTTGCCTGGCTTGCGCGGGCCGGCTTGCTTCCAGGCCATCGTGCGGGCGGATGGCAGCCTTTGCGTCTTCGAGGTCAATGCCCGCTTCGGCGGCGGCTATCCGTTGGCTGATGAGGCTGGTGCCCGCTTCGTCACTTGGCTGCTGGAAGAGCAGGCTGGCCTGCCATCCTCCGCTACTTCGGCCTGGGAAGAAGGTGTGCTCATGCTGCGTCATGACGCCGCAAGCTATGTCCGCACCCTGCACGGTTAAGCTGATGATTGTGGTTTTCGACTTAGACGACACGCTCTACCCAGAGTCGGCCTATGCTCTGTCGGCACTTACCGCTGCGGGCCGCTTCGCTCAAGCGGAGTTTGGGTGGGATGCGTTTGCGGCTAAGCTGACCGAGCTTTTCGCGAGCGGCCGCCGGCGGGAACTCTTTCAAGTGGCGGCAAGGGATTTAGGTCTCAGCCAGCCTACGGAACAACAGTTAGCGGCCCTGCTGTCCGCTTATCGCGAACATCGCCCCATCAGCCTACCCTGGCATCCAGATGCCCTCGAAGTGGTCCGCACCTTGCACGTGCAGCGACCACTCGCCCTCATCAGCGACGGGTATCTACCCGCGCAGCAATATAAGGCCGAGGCGCTCGGTCTAGCTCAATGGATACCGAACCCAATCTTTACCGAAGCGTTGGGCCGTGAGCACTGGAAGCCATCGCCGCGTGCCTTTGAGCTGCTAATGTCGCGACACCCCCGGGGAGACTTTGTGTATGTCGCAGATAATCCCGGGAAGGATTTTATCGCCCCCCGCGCACTCGGCTGGAAAACGATTCGCATCCGCCGCCTCGAGGGAATTTACGCGCAGGCAACCGATGCGCCCAGCGGCTCTCCCGATCGGGTGATCGATAGCTTACGGGAGCTTCCCGCGCTCCTTTGATTCCCATGCTTACCCGCCCCCAGGCCCTTGCCCTTGTGCTCCGCCGCCTCGCCTTGCTTGGCCGTGAGCTCGGGAAGCCGCTGTTAGAACAAGCGAACGAAGAGACGCGTCTCTTCGGCGAAGCCGCCGCCCTTGATAGCATCGGGCTGGTTACGCTCATGGCCGACCTAGAGGAGGACGTGCGCCTCGCTAGCGGCGTTTCGGTGCAGCTGGCCGATGAAAAAGCGATGAGCCGGCTCACGTCCCCTTTCCGTCGCGTCGGCCTGCTGGCCGATCACCTCATCGACGTCGTCGAAAAATCCACCCCACCGGCTTAAGGCTTCGCCCCGCCGCCCATTCACATGTCTACCGCCGTCATCACTGGAACTTCCCGAGGCTTGGGCCGTGCCTTGGCCGAACGGCTGTTGGCGGAGGGCTGGAGCGTTCACGGATTTTCGCGTAGCGTGGGTGAGCTCACCCATCCGCGGTTTACCGCCCATGCGGTCGATATCAGCGACGAAGGCGCGGTGCGGGCAGCCGTCGACCAAATTTGCGACCCTATTGATCTGTTGGTCAATAATGCGGGGTCTGCTTCATTGAACGCCTTGCTGCTGACGCCTGGGTCGGTCGCCGCCTCGCTGATGCGGGTCAATTACCTCGGTGCCTTCCATTGCCTTCAATCCGTAGGTAAGGCGATGGTCCGTCAGCGCCGTGGGTTGGTGATTAATATCACCACCGTGGCGGTACCGCTATCGCTTGAAGGGGAGGCCGCCTATGTCGCCAGCAAGGCGGCGCTGGATGCATTGACGAAGGTGGCGGCCGCAGAGCTCGCCCCCCAAGGAGTGCGCGTTATCGGCCTAGGGTTTGGCCCGCTATCCACTGATCTCACTCGGGCGGTACCCGCATTGAAGTTGGCCGAACTCGACGCCCGCCTCGGACGCCCGCAGGGGACATCCCTGAGTCAGGCTGTTGATTTCATCATGCACCATCTGCCCGCCGCCTCCTCGGCATCCGGCTCAATCGCTTACCTCGCCCGCCTCTAAGCATGCCACCTTGGCTCGATAGTCGACTGCTAGGTCACGCCGATAAACCCGCGATCGCTGGCCCTTGGGGTGTAACCACCTATGCGGACTTGCGGGTCTTGATGAATAAGGCGACGGCCTCCTTGCGCCAACTCGCCCTCGATCGCCCCACGGCTTTCGCGATTGTCGGTGAGCATGGACCCGCTTCGGCGGCCTGGTTGCTAGCGCTCTGTGACGCTGGTCATTTCGTCGCGCCCTTGGCTGGCAGCTCTGCCGAGCATCCGCCTAAGTTAGCCCAGATTCACGCCCAGTGGATTGTGAGTACCCGCGGCCACGAATGGTCGTTATTACCGCGCGTCGACGAGCCCTCCAATCACCCGCTCTTCGAACGGTTACGTGCGCAGCGCCATGCCGGACTGGTTTTATTCTCCAGTGGCACCAGCGGGCGCCCCAAGGCCATGGTCCACGATTTCGTCGGTTTGTTGGCAGCCTATGCATCGAGGCACGAAAATCGATTGCCGGTCTTGGCGCTACTCGGCTTCGATCACATCGGCGGGCTACATACCTTATTCGGCTGTCTGGCCGCCGGTTCGCTGCTCGTCGTCCCATCTGATCGTTCACCGGCGGCCGTCGCCACCGCCATGGCGCAGTATCGGGTTGCGGTCCTGCCAGCCTCGCCGACGTTCCTCAATCTCTTGGTGGCTTCGGGCGAATATCAGCGCCACGATTTATCTGCCCTTCGGCTCATTTCCTATGGCACCGAGCCCATGACGGAGAATTTACTCGCCCGGGCGCGCGAGGCCTTCCCGGGGGTTCGTTTTCTGCAAACTTTCGGCACGAGCGAGACGGGCATCGTGCGGACGGAGAGTCCTGATCCAGCCTCGACGTTTATCCGCTTGGAGGATGCCGCGATGGAATGGAAGGTTGTCGCCGATGAGCTTTGGTTGCGCAGCCCCACCCAGATTGTGGGATACCTTGGGGGCGATAGTGCGCGGTTTACGGATGACGGCTGGTTCCGGACGGGGGATAAGGTTGAGGCTGGTCCGAATGGAACGCTGCGAGTGGTCGGCAGATTCGGCGAGATGATCAATGTGGGCGGCGAGAAACTTATGCCCGCCGAAGTCGAAGCGATTGTGTTGGCAGTGCCAGGGGTGTTAGATTGCCG
>CAIKRN010000201.1 GCA_903829855.1 uncultured Opitutia bacterium | reverse complement strand
CTGCAGAATACCTTCGAGGTGCTTGTCCAATAAGCCCACGGCTTTCTCCACCACCGCTGGATTCTTGTCGATGAGACGCTGGTCAATCCGGAGGGTCCATCCGCGCACATCCCGCACCTGTCGATCCCGCCCCGCCATTTGAACAGCGGCACGCCCGAGGGCATCCCCCACCAGGAAATAGGTCTCCGCATTCCCGAACTCATGATGCCCGTGCCCAGTATTCGGGGAATCCTCAGCCTTACGGACAAAATCATGGGTGGGCACAAAGATGACGTTGTCTTTAAACTCAGGGCGATTCGCCACCGCCTCTTGCGCCTTACGTAAGGCCGTCCACTCCTTCGGGGCATCCACCCACGGTCCGGTTAGTTCACCGATAATCATGGGTAAGCGGGGCACGCCGAACTCGGTTCGGAGGTCGTTGATCAGATGGACGAGATTCTGACCATACTCAGGTACGGCAGTCTTGGGGTTCACGCCATCGTTCCAACCTTGATACCAGATAAAACCGGCTAACTCGACGGACTCACCCGCATAGTCAGGAAAATCCTGCCTTAAGTTGGCGAGCGCCTCGCGTACCTGCGCCACCATGAGCTTGTAGTATTTTCCGGTCTCCCCACCCGCGCTCGGCGGGCGGAAATCCTGATAGAGGCTCTTGCCTCCCCAGGCGGCCTTGATGATCAGCACTTGGTCGCGATAGGCCTCACCGACCACGTGGCCAAATTGATACTCGGGACCGAAATGATGCTGGTCACCATACACCGCGTAGCCCAAACCGAGCCCGCCCTTCAGCAACGGACGATTCTCGCGCTGGTAGCGGATCCACACGTCGGAGCGCACCACCCACTTGCCGTCCTTGTCCTTAAGGTGAGCATAGCGCGCAGCGCTCTCTGGACGGGCCATAACCTCCACGAGCGTACCCTTGCCGCCGTTATAATCCTTGCCCGCGAGATCAACGACGGCCTGGCCCTCCATGTTGGACTGACCAGCCAAGATGAAGACCTTGAGCTTCTTCACGGGCTCGGCCGCACCCAACAGAATAGACCAGCACAGCAGGATCGGGGCAAATCTCATAAGGAACTTATCGGCTCATTACCTCGATCCCGCAAGCCGAACCCCTATCCCGTTTTCAATTCAGACCTCGATTCAGTCCTCGATTCAGCCATCAATTCAGTCCTCCTCTCTACCATGTTCACCGCCCCCTTCCCCCTCTCCGGCCTCGCCGATGAAGCCGCCGATGACATGGATGGCCAGATTGCCGCGCATCAGGCCCTCCATTGGTCCTACCTGGAACTCCGCCTGCTCAACGGCCGCCAGTTCTCCAGTGCGGCGGTGTCGGATGATGAATTCAGCCGGGCCGTCGATAAGATTGAGGCGGCTGGCATGCACGTGAGTAGCTACGCCTCGGCCATCGGCAACTGGAGCCGCCCCATCTCCGGCGATTTCAGCACGGACTTGGCTGACCTCCGCGTCCTCATTCCCCGCATGCAGCGGACACGGACGAAGTTCGTACGCACAATGAGCTGGGTCCGCGGCGAGACCCCCGAGGACACCTGGCGCGATGAAGGCGTCCGCCGTTACCAAGAAATGGCCAAACTCGCCGCCGATGGCGGCATCATGCTTCTGCACGAGAACTGCGAAGGCTGGGGCGGCCTCTCG
>CAIKRN010000200.1 GCA_903829855.1 uncultured Opitutia bacterium | reverse complement strand
TCACTGCATCCTCCGCTAGTGCGGCCGGGTGGCCGTCGATTTCGACGAGGAGGATGGCGTGGGTGTCGGCGAGCCCTTGGAGCTCGGTGGCCGTGAAGACGCGGCTGCCGCGTTGCTTCTCGGCGGCCTCGACGGTCTGGGTGTCGAGGAATTCGAAAACGGCGGGGTTCACGCGCAAGCCCATTAGTTCGGCGGCGGCTTCGAGGGCTCCTTCGTCGGTGCGGCAGGCGATCAGGAAGGTGCGGCGGGCGGCGGGCTTATTGACGAGTTTTAGGGTGGCCTGTGTGATCACGCCGAGCGTGCCTTCGGAGCCAATCCAGAGGTCACGGATATTAAGGCCGCTAACAAATTTGCGGAGTGGCGCGGCCCAGCGCACTTTTTCACCCGTGGGGAGAAAGCCTTCGAGGGCGTAGACGTGGTCACGGACAACTCCGTACTTCGCGGCGCGGAGGCCGCCGGCGTTGGTCGCGATATTGCCGCCGATGCTGCAATATTTGAGCGACGACGGATCGGGCGGGAAGAAGAGCCCGTGAGGGGCGGCGAGTTCGTTGATGCGGGCGGTGATTGCCCCGGGTTGCACGGTCGCCATTGCGGAGATCGGATCGATCTCGATTTTATCCCAGTGGTCTAGGTGGATGACCCATCCGCCTTGGATCGGGGAGCTGGCACCAGTGTTGCCGGTGCCGCGGCCGCGGACGGTCACCGGGATACGATATTCGTTGGCGAGCTTCAGGACGATTCCGATGTCGTCCTCCACGCCTGGGCGGATGACCGCTTCGGGCATGAAGGAAAGGCGCATGTTGTCGAACGACGCGGCGAAGCAGGTAGCTTCATCGGTCAGCACCTTCTCTGGGCCGAGTTTGGCCAGTAGGGCTTGAGTGGCGGCAGGATGCGTCTTCACGAGGGAGCTCACGCCCGCCATCGTGCACCCTTAGCCCAGTTCGGCAAGCCACGCTGTCGCTTCGGCGTCGGAAGGCATGCGCCAATCGCCGCGCGGCGAAAGGGCTAAGGACCCGACCTTGGGGCCATCCGGCATCGCGGAGCGCTTATATTGCTGGGTGAAGAAGCGGCTCAGGAACGAGCGGAGCCAATGGCGGATCTCCGCTTGGTCATATTTTCCGGCAAAGGCGTGTTCCGCGATCCAGAGCACCTTTGAGGGGCGGAATCCATTGCGGATGACGTGATAGAGGAAGAAGTCGTGCAGCTCGTACGGGCCGACAATCATCTCCGTTTGTTGGGCGATTTCACCGTCGGCTCCGGGAGGGAGTAATTCGGGGCTCACGGGCGTGGCGACGATGTCTTCCAGGATGCTGCGTTCTGGGCCGACGTGGCGCGCATGGGCGGCCCACGAAACCAGATGCTTCACGAGCGTCTTCGGAACGCCGATGTTCACGTGGTACATCGACATATGGTCAGCGTTGAACGTGCACCAGCCGAGGGCGGCTTCGGAAAGGTCGCCCGTACCGACGACGAAGCCCTGACACTGATTGGCCGTGTCCATTAGGATCTGCGTGCGCTCGCGGGCCTGGGCGTTCTCGAAAGTGACGTCGTGTTTGCCGGCCGGGTGGTGGATATCCTTGAGGTGTTGATCGACGGCCTCGTTGATAGGAATTTCGCGGGCCGTGATGCCGAGCGTTTCCATCAGGCGCATTGCGTTCATGCGGGTGCGGGCCGAGGTGCCTGGGCCCGGCATCGTGAGTCCGATGATGCCTTTGCGATCCAGCCCGAGCCGATTGAACGCTTCGAGGGTGACCAAAAGGGCCAGCGTGGAGTCGAGTCCGCCTGAGACGCCAATGACGATGTGCTTGAGTCCCGTATGTCGGATGCGACGGGCGAGTCCGGTTGATTGGATTGCGAAGATTTCTTGGCAATTCTCGTCGCGCCGATGGGGGTCGGAAGGGACAAATGGATGCTGGCTGAAGCGACGGCGCAACTTGGGGGTCTGCCCGACGGGCGTGCCGAGTTCGAAGCTGAGGACGCGAGGGCGGAGGGTCGACGGAGCACCGAAGAAGGTGCTATTACGACGGCGTTCGGCGGCCAGGCGGTCTAGGTCGACCTGGGAAACAATCAGGGCGAGATCAAAGCGGAAGCGTTCTGATTCGCCGAGTACTACGCCGTTCTCGGCGATGAGTCCGTGCCCGCTATAGACGATGTCCGTGCTCGATTCGCCGGCGCCGGCGGCCGCATAGACATAGGCGGCGAGGCAGCGGGCGGACTGGGATTTCACCAGGTCGCGCCGGTAGGCGGCCTTGGTCAGGAGTTCATCGCTGGCCGAAAGGTTGCAGAGGAGGGTGGCGCCGGCGAGTGCGAGGGCTCCGCTTGGGGGCTCGACGGCCCAAAGGTCTTCGCAGATCTCGATGCCGATGACACAGTCCGGCATGTCTTTGGCCTGGAAGAGTAGGTCGGTGCCGAAAGGGACTTTCTGGCCGAGGAGATCAACTTCGCTGACTGAGGCGACACGGGCCGACGCGAACCAGCGCTGTTCATAGAATTCCCCGGTATTGGGTAAGTGGGTCTTGGGGACGACGCCGAGGACCTTGCCGCGGGAGATGGCGACGGCGACATTGAAGAGGCGTCCGTTGACCTCCAGAGGCAGCCCGACAAGGGCAGTCAGGCCAAGCTTAGCGGTAGCCTCGCAAACCTGTCCTAGGGCCTTCAGGGCACCCGCTAGCAGGGTGCGTTGGCCGAAGAGGTCGCCACAGCTATAGCCGGTCAGGCAGAGTTCGGGTAGAACCACCAATTCCACCCCCTCTTGCGCGGCCTTTTCCAGAGCCTGACAAATCAGGTGGGCGTTGGCCGCAGGGTCCCCCAGCCGGAGGGCCGGCGAGGCGGCCGCCACGGTCAAAAAACCGTTCTGGTGGATGCGGTTGGACATCAAACGACGAGAAGCCGTTATGTTCACCGTTGACCGAAGGGGAGGCAACCCGAAAGGTCTGCCATTCCCTGTTCAAAGGGGCCAAATGACCACCCAGCCGCTCAAAGAAGTCCGGATCTTTTCGCCCGCCACCGTGGCCAATGTGGCGTGCGGTTTCGACGTGCTCGGTTTCGCCATCGACTCACCGGGAGACGAAATCGTCGCCCGCTTCTCGTCCAAGCCCGGACTGACCATCTCTAAAATCACCGGCGACGATGGTCGTCTACCGCTCGACTCCAAGAAGAACACGGCCGGCGTGGCGGCCCATGCGCTGTTGCGCCACCTGGGAAAGAGCGACGTCGGCATCGAGATGGAGATTCACAAGAAGATGCCCTTCGGCAGTGGTCTCGGCTCCAGTGCCGCCAGCGCGGTCGGTGGGGCCTTCGTGGTGAATCGTCTGCTCGGTGACCCGCTGACTCGCCTGCAGTTACTTCCTTTCGTCGTCGCTGGTGAAGCCGCGGCCGATGGCGCCTGGCATGCCGACAATGTGGCGCCCTGTTTGCTGGGCGGAATCACTTTGATTCGTTCCAATGCCGAACTCGATGTGATGGATGTGCCGATCCCGGATCGGCTCTGGGCCGCCGTCGTCCATCCGGACATTGTCGTGCTGACCAAGGTCGCCCGGGAGATTATGCCGCGGCAGGTGCAACTGGAAACCTCTACACAACAGAGTGGCAATCTTGGTGGCCTCCTCTGCGGTTTCTTTAAAAGCGACTATGCTCTCATCGGCCGCTCGCTGCATGACTTGATTGCCGAGCCACACCGCCACCGCCTGATTCCGGAGTTCTATCGTGCCAAGGCCGCCGCCATGGCCGCTGGAGCGCTTGGTTTCTCCATTTCTGGTGCTGGCCCCAGCGTCTTCGCTTTGTGCGAAGGCGAGGAGACCGCCCGCAAGGTTGCCGCTGCGGTCGCCGCCGTGTTTGCTTCGGTGCCGATTAAGGCCACGCCTTACGTCTCGCGTATCAATCCCAAGGGTGTCCATGTCATCTCCGAGTCCTAAGTTGGAATTCGTCTCAACGGCTGACGCTTCCTGTCGCGGTTCTCTCCGCGAGGTGTTGCTTTCGGCGATGCCCGCCCGGGGTGGGCTATGGGTGCCAACGCACATTCCACAGCTCGCGCCCGACTTCATGGAGCAGCATCGGCATGACTCGTATGCCGAGTTGGCTGAAGCGGTGATCGCCCCCTATTTCGCTGAGGTCCTCGGACCCTCGGTGTTGCGTCAAATCTGCCAAGAGGCCTTTAACTTCCCTGTGCCGCTGGTGCATCCGGAACGGCTCAAAGGAACGCCAGCGGAGCGACTCGCGGTACTGGAGCTCTTTCATGGGCCTTCCGCCGCCTTTAAGGACTTTGCCGTGCGCACGCTCGTGCGCGTCACGGCTCGCGTCCTCGGTAATGACTTCCCGCAACTGACGGTCTTGGCCGCCACCTCCGGTGATACTGGTGCCGCGGTAACTGAAGCCTGCGCCGGGGTGCCCGGGGTGCGTGCGGTCGTGCTTTATCCGCGCGTCGGCGTGAGCGGCGTGCAGGAGTCGCAAATCGCCCGAGCGCGTCCGGGCGTCGTCGCGATCTCCGTCGATGGCACGTTTGATGACTGTCAGGCTATCGTGAAGCGCGCGTTGGCTGACGAGAGCCTGCGTCGCCGTCGCCCGTTGCTGACGGCCAATTCTATCAACCCGGTTCGCCTCATCGCGCAAGTGCCCTTCGCTTTCCATGCGAAGCGCCTACTGGCTTCAGGTCGGCGGATGGGTGTCGTCGTCCCTTCGGGAAATCTCGGCAACGTCGGCGCCGTTCAGTTGGCCCGTCGGATGGGCTTGGAGGTGGCCGCGCTTGTTGCCGCCACGAACACCAATTCACCGTTACCGGAACTCTTCGCCACGGGGCAATATCGGGCCCGCCGATCAAATCCCACCGCTTCGAACGCGATGGATATCGGTGACCCGAATAACCTCGCTCGCTTGCTTGCCTGGCGAGAGGGCGGCCCTTCGGTCGAGGCCGTGACCGTCGATGATCGTGCCACTCTGGATGCTATGCGTCGCGTAAGGGATGCTAGCGGTTACGTGCTCTGTCCACATACTGCGGTCGGCTGGAAGGCCGGCGAAGACCTGCTTGTCCGTGCGGGCGCTCAATTGGATGACGTGGTTATCTTCGGCACAGCCCACCCGGCCAAGTTCCCTGATGTGCTCCAGGCTGCCTTCGGTGACGCTAGTGCTTCGCGTTTCCCGGGCGAACTTCCTCCGCCAGAGCCGATCAAGATCGGCAATGACTTCGAGGCTGTCCGTGCCGTGCTTGAGTCTGAAGCGGGCTTCCGCTGAGGAGGCTTACTTCGACTGGCTATCCGTGGACGGCTTCGCCTTAGCGGCAGGGGCGGGCGCGGCGGCTTTAGGGTCGCGGGGTTGCTCGAACACGATGATGCAGCCCGAGAGGGCGAGGCAGGCGAGGGCAAGGGCGGCGAGCAGGACGGTCTTCATAGCCTTGATTTAGGTCCACTCAGCCCCGTTGGCAAATCTCCAAAATAAAAAGTCCGTCTTGCGACGGCCTAGGAGGGCGGAGCACCCGTTGATTATTCCGTGTCGGCGACCGCGAATGTGACGTTCGAGATATTCGCCTTCGCGAGGCAGTCGAGGACGTTGATGACGCGCTCATAGCGGGCGGTCTCTTCGGCCTGCACGGTGATCAGTAGCTTAGTCTTGGACTGTTCGGCGGCCTGGCCCATCTGTTTCATCTGATTGTAGAGGCTTTCGAGCAGCTTGTCAGCAGGGGCGCCGACAGGGTCTTCGTTCAGGGTGATTTCGCCGCTTTCGCTCACGCCGATAGTGACCTCGTCGGGCATCTCCGTTTCCTTAGAGGTCTCGGCGTTGCCCGGAAGGGTAGTTTTGAGCTCGTGCTCCACTTTCACTGCACCGGCCATCACCATGAAGAAGAGCATGATCACGAAGACCACGTCGATCATCGGGGCAATCTGAAAGCCCGGGTTGGCGTCAGCTGGCTGTTCTAGTTGTTTCATGGCTTATTCCTCGTGGTTAAGGCCAGAGAAGGCGATGTTTTCGATGCCAGCTTCGGCGCCCCACTCGAGGGCCTTGGAGATATATTTCGCGTGGCAGTCCTTGTCCGCACGGACGAGCAGGCGGTACTTCGGATTGTCGCCTTTGCGGGCGGCGAGTTCCTTGGCGATGCCGTCCTTGTCGTTCATATCAAGTTCGCGGTCATCCAGCTTATACTTGGCCACTCCCGTGGTCTTATCCCAAGAAATATTAATGAGGCCGGCCGCGGCCTTGTCGTCTCGCTTCACGCCGTTGGCGGCGACAGGCAGGGAGATGTTCTTGTCGACCTTGAGCACCTGCGAGGAGGTGATCGACATGAAGAAGATCAGCAGCACCAAGAGCACGTCGATCATCGGCGCGACCTGGAACTCTGGTTCCCCTTCTCCGCCTCCTCCTCCGCCTGCCATGGGTGTTTAGTTTGTTAGGGGGTGGAAGGTGCGCTTAGGCCTGAGGCTGGTCGGCCGCAGCGGCATTCCAGTCAGGCTTACCAGCGTAAATCTCTTCATCGCCCACCTTGCGTCCAGCGACTTCATCGTAGGGGAAGGCACGGAAGAGGCCGGTGGCGATTTCGGTGATGTCGTGGATACCCTTATTGATACGATTGGCCAAGAGGTAGTAGGACATGAACGCGGGGATCGCGATGAAGAGGCCCGAGGCGGTGGCCACGAGCACTTCGCCGATAGCTTCGGCTAGTTTAGAGGGGTCGCCTACGCCAGAGGAACCGAGTTTCTCGAACGCCTTCATCATGCCTGTCACCGTGCCGGTGAGGCCGATCATCGGGGTGCAGACGCCGATCACGGAGAGGTAGGAAGAGCGACCTTTGAGTTCGGCTTGGATGCGCGAGATTTCGGAGAGGATGGCCTCTTCGGTCATCGTTTTGCCATCTGGGGTGAACGCGACGCCAGCTCGGACGACGTCAGCGACGGGCGAGCCGGCGGTCTTAGCGAAGGCATAGGCGCCGACGTAGTCTCCGCGCTTGAAGAGCTCGCGGAGCTGATGGACGTGGTCGACGGGGTAGAGTTTACCGGCCGAGGTGCGAATGACGCCATCGACGATGAACCAGATCATGGCGACGGAGCAGATTGTGATCGGATACATGACCCAGCCGCCTTCGCGGAAGAGGTCCATGAGGGTCTTCTCATGTTTCACGGCCCCCGCGGCTTCTTGGGCGGAAGCCAGGACGGTCATGAGACCCAGGAAAGCCAAGGTCAGGGTGGTCTTGCGGAAGTTCATCTTCATTGGGATGATGGGGTGTTGGGTAAGTTTTAGGTCGGGTTTTGGAAAGGGGCAAGGACTCACTTATTGCCTTCGACGGCCTCTTCAGGTCGCAGCTTGGGTTTGGCCATGATGACGCCTTCAGGAAGCGGGCCGCCTTCGGCGATCTTCTTCTGGTCGGCCTCAGCTTTGGCGCGCTCTTCCTTGGGGAGGAGTTTCTTGGCTTCTTCTGCTTCTTTGGAGACGGGGAAGGTGACAATGATGTCGTAAAGGTAGCGATTGGAGATGGCTTCTAATTTCTGCTCTTTAAGGGCTGGGCTATCCATGCCGCGGAATGAGCGGGCTGCGCCGAGGAGGGCCTTCGGGACGTGTTCCACTTCGGCGCCGAAGAAAACAGGGACGCGGAGGTAGGCGTTCATGGCGGCCTCGTATTTCTTCGTCGCAAGCAGAGAGTTGCCTTTAACGATATGCAGGCGGGCTTGAATCTCGGCACTATCCATCTTGGTGATGAGCTCCGTGGCCTCCGCGATCACGGCTTCATGGTCGCCCTTGCGGGCACGCTGCATCAGTCGGGCGAGTTGAATTTGGGTGGCGACGGCCGGCTGCTTGGCGACGTCTTCCTTCTCGAAGGCATCGAGGAAACTGGCCGTGGCGGCGTCGTTCTCGAGTCGGTCAAGGGCGTCGAGCTTGATGAGCGAGGCCTTGGTCCACCAAGAGCCAGAGACGTTTTTCATCGGCTCAAAGAGGCGTAAGACGGCTTCGGCATTATCCAGTGCCTTGCCGGGCTCGCCGCGATTCACGTTATTCTGTGCCTCCGTGAGGCGGGCCGGCATGGGCCAAGCGATGTCGACGACTTCGGAAAGTTTGCGGGTCAGGCCAACTTCGATGCCGCCCTGATTGGTGGTGCGATCGATGGTGCCCTTCACGGCATTGATGATGCCTTTTTTGGGATCGGGCGTCGCTGGCTTCGGCGGGATGGACGTCGTATCCATCTTGAGGGGGTCATTAATTTCCCAGCGCTCCCCGCCCTTGAAGACGAAAGTCTGCGCTTGGGTGGCTGAAGCCACGAGAAGGGCGACGATGGAGACGAACGGATGCCGGACGAAGTGTTTCATGTGATCAGAGGGTGAGGATGAGGGCTTTGGCTTCGGTGCCTTCGCGGGTATCTTTGATGCGATCCTTCTCGAGCATCTCCTTCAAGAGTAGCTTGGCGGCGTCCTTCTGGTTGAGTTTGCCCGCAAAGAGCTTGGCGGCGGAGAGGTAGGACTTGGCTGACCAGTTCTCGTATTTCTTCCAAGTCATGTAGCAGCGGCGATAGTAAGCGACGGCTTCAGTGTAGCCTTTCTCGTCGGTGGCCTGGCGTTCGGCCATGAGGCCGAGCCAATAAAGGGCGGCAGCGGTTTTTTCGCCGCGCCATTCCTTAGTCTTGGCGATTTCTTCGAACTCTTTTTTGGCCTCTGGATACTTCTGCATTTCGGCGAGGCAACGAGCGCGGATGAAGCGAAGGTCGAGCTCCTTCGACATGAGGATATTATTATCAATCGCCTCGTTGCAGAGGGAGAGGGCTTCCTTGTATTTCTTGTTGGCGAACTGGATTTCCGCGAGGCCAGCGAAAGCGTAATCGGCGTATTCCGACGAGCGCCCGTGTTCGAGGATGTAGCCGAAGTATTCCCCGGCTTTCTTGTGGTCACCCTTGGCGAGGAGGTTATC
>CAIKRN010000199.1 GCA_903829855.1 uncultured Opitutia bacterium | reverse complement strand
TTTTGGCGGGCGGCGTTATCCAGCATGATGCGGCTCTCGCCTTGCGCGTTTTTCTTGTTCGGCAGTTTGAGGCCGAGATAATCCTGGCGGAGGCAGGCGAAGTTATTGGCATCCAGCGCCAAGCGGGCTGGTTCGCCGGTGGCCGCCGCGCGTTCGAGTAAGGCTAGGGGCCCGGATTGCTTATGCTCGTGAAAGGCTTGATCGGCGATGTAAGAGCGCCGCCGATGAATGTCCCGGCGGTAGAGATCCGCATGGCGGGAATCGACGAGGCCAGATTGTTCGGCGAGCACGAGGGCATTCTCAATCGACTTTAATTCACGGGCATCTGCCACGTTGATCTTGGCGGAAATGCGTTCGAGGAAGGGGTCGGAAGGGTGATCGCGCTTCTCAAGCTCATACCGCACCTTCTCGACGTGTTCCGTGATGCGTTTCTCGAGGGCGATGACCTCGGGGAGCGTCTGGCCGGCGGTGCGCTGGTAGCGTCGGAGGAGTTTGAGCATGTCTTCCATCTGGGGAATCGCCTGCCGCAATTCATGTTCCTTGGCCAGGAAGGGGTCGGCATCACGCTGGGCTTTACGGACTTTTTCTACGGTTTCGGTGGTGAGCTGGCGGAGTTTGGCGACCTCTTCAGAGGCGGCCTTCAAGGTGCGTGCATCGGCAAGCCAAGGGCGGATTTCTTCCGAGAGTAATTCCTCGGCGATTTCGCGGGCCCGCTTGGACACCTGTTCGCGGGCTCGGTCGAGTTCGCCGCGGAGGCGGAGGATTTCTTCCTCGGACTTGGCGGAGCGAACGTTGGCGGCGATGACCGATGATTCGAGGGCGCTGAGATTCTGAGATGACTCTTGGGCTTGGCGGGTGGCCTCTTCGCGCACCTTTCGAATCTCGATTTCTTTGGCCTCAATTTCATTCGCATGCTGGCGACGGACTTGGCGGAGTTCGTTTTCGCGGGCCGCCTTGCCTTGGGCGAGGTCTTGTTGGAGTCGGCGTAAAGTGCGGTCGGCGGAATCCAGGGCGTCCGCTGAATCCGGCGGGGTCTTGTCGGTTTGCCCGCTGAACTTCGCCATCACCGTTTTCCAGGCTTTACCGTCTGGCTTGCTTGCTTGGGGCTTGGAAAGGGTGGCGAGTCTGGCGAGTTGATCGCTCGGCAGGGCGGCGTCCTTTTGCTCCGCTTGGTTATTCCAAAGGATGCACAACAAGGCGGCCCGAGGGCCACCGATCACTGCGGCAAGCTCGTCCAGATGCTCCATGAGTTTGGCTTTCTCGACCTTCAATACGTCCGCGTACCACGGGAGATGCTCAGCGATGGCCGTCGCATCTTGGGCGAGGTGTCCGAGACGTTTCTTGAAGAGCCACTTGGCGTTCTGCAGGAAGGGTTTGCGGTGGATGTAGCCACCGGGAATCTGCTTGGCGAGGGCGAGCAACGGTGCGTCGGCGACATGCTGCAGGTCGAGGATGAGTTGTTCGGAGAGAGTCTTCCGGTGCGGCTCGACCGCTTCATTTTTGTAAGAAAATTGTCCCATGCCAGCAGTGTGCCCGCTGCACTCCAGGGGGCAAGATTCCCTCGGCCAGCTAGGCGGTTATTTGGGTTCTGGCTCGCCAGCGGGAAGGGAAGGGGGTTCGTTCGGGCCTGTCTGATGCATCCGCCCGCCTCCATCATCATCCCCCTTTGCTCGGCCTTGGGCTATACCTTCGCCGCGATGATGCTCAAACGGGCGATGGACGGGGGGCATCCGTGGCGGGTGGTCTTTATCGTGAACCTGCTGGGGGCCGTGCTTTTCCAAACCTGGCTGCTGCATGGCGGCGAGCCCTTCACCGCTACCAATGTGACGCACGCCGTGCTGGCAGGCACGGCTTTCTTTATCGGCCAAGTCTTCACCTTCATCGCTATCAGCCGGGGAGACATCTCCATCGCGACGCCCGTACTCGGGACGAAGGTGGTCTTTGTCGCGCTATTCGTCTTTCTGGCGAAAGGACAGTTGGATCCGAAGCTCTGGGCGGCGACTTTTTTGACCACACTCGCGTTGGCCCTCTTGGGCGGCGAGTGGCAGGCGAACCGCCAGCGCCTACTGGTCAGCGTCGTGTTCGCGTTTCTGGCCTCCATCGCCTTTGCGGCGACGGATGTTATGCAGCAGCTTTGGGTACCGGCTTTCGGCTTCGGGCATTTTGGGCCGGTGATGTTTGCGACCGTCGGCCTCCTGTCCTTTGCTTTGATTCCATTCTTCTCCGCCCCGCTGAGCCAGATGCCGCGCCCGATGGTCAAGTGGGCTTTTAGCGGTGGGCTGCTCTTGACCATTCAGGCGATGGGTATCGCTTACTGTATCGCTGAATACCATCAGGTGACGGTCACGAATGTCCTCTATAATACCCGTGGTCTTTGGAGCGTCGCGTTGGTCTGGGTCGTCGGACACTGGTTCTCCAATACCGAGAAACATGTGGGCAAGGCCATCATGACGCGCCGTCTGATCGGGGCGCTCATCTTACTGGCGGCGGTTTACCTCAGCCTCTCTTAATCAAAGGTCGAGATTATCGATCAGGCGCGTCGCGCCGAGATGGCAGGCGATTGCGATGGCACATTTTCGGCCGCTGATATCCGGCACCTTCGCCATATTCTCAAGGTCCACAATCTCGCAGTACTGCAAGCGTACGGCGGGCTCGGCGGCAAGGAGTCGGGTGGCCGCGGAGCAAAGTTGTGCCGAATCGGTGACGCCCGATTGAGCGAGTTTGCGGGCGGCTTCCAAGGCTTGCGGAATCACGGCAGCCTTTTTTCGATCGTCGGTGGCTAGGTAGCGATTGCGCGAACTCATCGCGAGCCCGTCGGTTTCGCGGATGGTCTCGTGTGCGATGATTCGCACCGGGAAGTGTAGGTCGCACACGAGGCGGCGAATGACGGCTAGCTGTTGTAGGTCTTTGCGACCGAAAATTGCGACGTCGGCCTGGGCGGCGTTGAAGAGCATCGCAACGACGGTGGCGACGCCGGCGAAGTGTCCCGGACGGAATTCGCCGCAGAGTCCAGCGGAGACACCGGCCACTTGCACGGTGGTGGTGGCGTCCGCGGCGTAGAAAGCTTCTGTCGAGGGCGCGAAAATCAGATCCGCGCCCGCTTGCGCGCATCCGGCCTGGTCGGCATCGAAGGTCCGGGGGTATTTACTAAAATCCTCATTGGGCCCGAACTGGGTGGGATTGACGAAAATCGAGACGAGCACGAAGCCGGCTTCCTGCTTGGCCCGGCGTATCAGGCTGAGGTGTCCTTCATGCAGGCAGCCCATCGTCGGCACGAAGCCGATGGTTTGGCCAGCGGCCCGGGCACGGGCGACCGCCGCGCGTAATTCGGGAATGGTGTGGACGACCTCCATGGATTCCACCCTAGGGGGCGAGGGTCTGCCCGCAAGGAACACTTCACCGCACCTTTGTCGTTTTCGTCATACCCGCCACCGATTCCTTACTTGGCAGGTCAGGCTGGAACCCCAAAGTCG
This sequence comes from uncultured Opitutia bacterium, assembly GCA_903829855.1. Taxonomy (GTDB): domain Bacteria; phylum Verrucomicrobiota; class Verrucomicrobiia; order Opitutales; family UBA953; genus UBA953. The sequence goes on along the minus strand of CAIKRN010000199.1, from coordinate 2,469 downwards.
GAAGACTCACTCCTCCCTCCAGCCATGTCGCACTTCCCTACTGTTCCCCAAATCGAGTTCGAAGGATCGAAGTCCAAGAACCCGTTCGCCTTTAAGCACTACAACCCGAACGAGAAGATCGGCGGGAAGAAGATGAAGGACCACATGCGCTTTGCGGCGGCCTATTGGCACGTCATGCGCAACAGCCTTTCAGATCCTTTCGGTGCCGGCACCGCCCTGATGCCTTGGGATGATGGTTCTGACTCGCTCGATAACGCACTCCGCCGCGTGCCGGTCTTCTTCGAGTTCCTCCAGAAGTGCCAGATCGACTTCTATTGCTTCCATGACCGCGACATCGCCCCCGAAGGTAAGACCCTCGCGGAGACGCATGCCAATCTCGCTCGCGTTACCCAGGAGCTGAAGGCTTTCCAGAAGGGCACCGGCAAGCAGCTCCTCTGGGGCACCGCCTGCCTCTTCTCCCATCCGCGTTATGCTCAGGGTGCCGGCACCTCGCCGAACGCCGATGTTTTCGCCTATGGTGCCAGCCAGGTCCGTCATGCGCTTGAAGCCACTAAGGCGCTCGGCGGCGAAGGTTATGTATTCTGGGGCGGACGCGAAGGTTACGCGACCCTGCTGAACACTAATATGAAGCGCGAACTGGATCACCTTGCGGCGCTATTGCACCTCGCGGTCGACCACGCGAAGAAGATCGGCTTCAAGGGACAGTTCCTCATCGAACCTAAGCCGCGCGAACCCTCGACCCACCAGTATGATTCGGATGCGGCGGCCTGCCTCAACTTCCTCCGTGAATACGGCCTCCTGAAGCACTTTAAGCTGAACCTCGAGACCAACCATGCCACCCTTGCGGGCCATACGATGGAGCATGAGATGGAAGTCGCCATCGGCTCCGACGCCCTCGGCTCAGTCGACGCCAATCGCGGCGACACGCTCCTTGGCTGGGATACGGACCAGTTCCCGACGGACCTTTACCTGACGACTAATATCATGCTGCGCATCCTCAAGATGGGCGGCTTCACGAAGGGCGGCCTTAACTTCGATGCCAAGCGTCGTCGCGAATCCCACGAGCCCGTCGATCTTTTCCACGCCCACATCGGTGGGATGGATGCGTTCGCTCGCGGCCTCAAAATCGCGCATGCCATCATCCAAGACGGCAAGATGGATAAGTTCGTCGCCAAGCGTTATTCGTCCTGGGACAGCGGTATCGGCAAGAAGATTGAGTCCCGCAAGGTCACCCTCGCCCAGCTCGATGCTTATGCTCAAGGCGTCACGCCTCCGCGCCTCGATTCCGGCCGCCAGGAGATGCTCGAGAATCTGATCAACGAGTATATCCGCTAAGGCCATGGCGATCGTCCTCGGTCTGGACCTATCCACGCAGAGCGCGACCGCGCTCGTGCTCGATACGGTGAAGGGGACGACGGTCGCCCGTGCCCGTGCGGCCTTCGGCGCCGATTTTCCTGACCGCGGACATCCGGAAGGATTTATCCGTGGCGGGCAGGGTGGTGAAGTGCATGCGGATCCGCTCCTCTGGCTCGATGGACTAGAACTCGCTCTGGATCGGCTAGCGAAACTCACCGATCTTTCCAAGATCGAGGCAGTGGCGGTCTCCGGCCAGCAGCACGGTAGCGTCTATCTCGGTGCGGGTTATGTGGGTGCCTTCAGCGATGGCACTCGGGCCACGTCGCTCTCCGCGAAGATCGCCCCGGTGCTCTCTCGTCGCACCTCTCCAATCTGGATGGACTCTTCCACCTCCGCTGAGTGCACGGAAATCGCCGCTGCCCTAGGCGGCAATCAAGCGGTGTGCGACTTGACTGGCTCGGTTGCCACGCAACGTTTCACTGGACCCCAGATTCGTCGTTTCGCTAAAAACGATGCCGCGGCTTGGGCTCTGACCAAGCGCGTCCATCTCGTCTCCTCATTCTTTGCCTCGGTACTCGCGGGCAAGGATGCCGCCATTGATACCGGTGATGGTGCGGGCATGAATCTGATGGATATCCGGAAGGGCGATTGGTCGCCTGCAGCGCTGGCCGCGACGGCACCAGACCTCGCCGCCAAGCTTCCTCCCGTGCGACCTGGGTCGACAGTGGCTGGGAAAATTTCGGCTTACTTTGTCTCTCGGCATGGCTTCTCGCCTCACTGTCAGGTCGTCATCGGCACGGGGGATAACCCCTCGAGCCTTGTCGGTATGGGTGCATCGAAGCCGGGCAAGGTCGTCATCAGCCTCGGCACAAGTGACACGCTCTTCGCCGCGATTGAAGGGATCCATACCGACTCAGCTGGGCTCGGCCATGCGTTTGGTAATCCGCTCGGCGGCAGTATGAGTCTCGTCTGTGTGCGCAATGGGTCGCTCGCGCGTGAGGCCATTCGTCGCGAATGTGGCTTGGATGATTGGGCGGCGTTCTCCGCGGCCGTTGATGCGGCCCCCGCGGCCGTTTCGGCAGTGTTGCCGATGGAAGAGCCGGAGATTACGCC
>CAIKRN010000198.1 GCA_903829855.1 uncultured Opitutia bacterium | reverse complement strand
TGTTTGGGGGGGATCTCCGAGCCCGCCTTCGAGCCGAATGTGGTGCGTGTCTCTATCCGCGAACGGAGGGCTCGGAGTGCCGTCCCTACCCTCAAGTCAGCGGCCTGAAATAACCAAAAACGACGGACCAAAAACTAAGAATAGCCCAGAGTCACCGCTATGTCGTGACGCGGTCCCGACCCTACCCATCGCGGCGGAGCCGCGAGGTGGAAGCGGTTAGCGGTTAGCGGTTGGGAACACAGCCAAGGCAAATACAACCAGGGCAGCACGCGGTACTGCCCCAACCCGATGCCATCGACCCATCCCTGCCCCTATCCCCACCCCCACCCCTCTGGGACTGTAAATGAGCGGCTTTGGTGCTCATTTACAGTCCCAGTCAGGAACATTCCCCTTGGCAGGGTGTTGAAAGAGCGACAGGTTTTGCCTCTCCCCGTCTAGACCATGCCTTTGCATGGCCTCCCCCTTTTTACCAAACCACCGAACTATGCGCAAGCTGCTCACCGTCCTGCTGACCCTGACTACCGTCGCGTCGGCCTCCGCCCAAACCCTTAAGCTGGAGAATGGCGATAACATCGCCGTCATCGGCAGCGGTCTTGCCGACCGTCAACAACACCACGGCAACTTCGAGGCCCTGATCCACCAGAGCTTCTCCGAGCAGCAGCTCGTGATCCGCAACTTCGGCTTCTCTGGTGACGAAGTCTACGCGAACCTCGGCCTCGCCGGCGACAAGACCGCCCTCAAGCCTCACCGCTCGGACGAAGTCCCGACCCTCGACTACTTCCTCAACATGGCGCCTGGCGACAAGACCGAGATGGTCGGCAAGACCAGCGTCACCTACCACGCCGGCACCCACTTCCACGCCAACGTGGTGTTCGCTTACTGGGGCTTCAATGAATCCTTCAAAGGCGAAGCCGGCCTGCCGGACTTCAAGGTCGCCCTCGATAAATTCCTGAAAGTCACGCTCGCCGCCGATTTCGGCAAGGGCAAGCCCCGCGTCGTGCTCTTCTCCCCCCTCGCGCACGAAGACCTCAAGTCGGCGAACTTCGACGCCAACATCGTCGCCAATAATAATAAGAACCTCGGCCTCTATACCGCTGCCATGGCTGAAGTCGCCAAGGCTAACGGCGTCCAGTTCGTGGACCTCTTCGCTCCCTCGAAGCAGCTTTTCGCCGCCGCCGCCCAGCCGCTCACGATCAACGGCATCCACCTCACCGCCGCCGGTGACGCCGCCCTCGCTCCCGTGCAGTTCCAGGCCGTCTTCGGCAAGGGTGCTCCGGCCATCAACGCCAACGTGCTCGCCAACGTGCTCGAGAAGAACACCCAGTGGCACCACCGCTACCGCACGGTAGACCAGTTCAACATCTACGGTCAGCGCTCACGCATTAAATATGAAGGCGTCGACAACGCCACCGTGCTCGGCCGCGAACTCGCTAACCGCGATATCAAGACGGCCAATCACGACAAGGGCATCTGGGCCGCCGCTCAGGGCAAAGCCACTGAAGTGAAGCATGAGAACCTGCTCGAGCCTGTAGCCGTGCCCCCCAACCGCAAGGAGCCCGTCCCGTATGCGGGCGGCTCTGCGCAGACCGACCACCTGATGGTACCGGAAGGTTGCAAGATCGAGTTCATCGCCGACGAAACCACCATCCCGGCCCTAATTAATCCAGTGCAGATGAATTTCGACACCAAGGGCCGCCTGTGGATCGCCGCCTGGCCGAACTACCCGGAAACCTCCCCGACGACGAAGGACTTCGATAAGCTCCTCGTCCTCGACCTCGACCCCAAGACCGGCAAGGTCGCCAACTCGCACGTCTTCCTCGACGGCCTCAACTGCCCGACCGGCTTCCAGTTCTACAAAGACGGCGTGATCCTCATCCAGTCTCCGGACATCTGGTTCGTTCGCGATTCCTCGGGTAAGATGGAGAAAGCCGATACCCGCGAGCGCCTGCTCACTGGCATGGATGCCGCTGACTCGCACCACGAGACGAACTCCATCTGCTATGAACCAGGAGGTGCGATGTACTTCTCCGACGGCGTCTTCCACCGCACGCAGGTCGAGACCTTCAACGGGCCGATCCGCAACACCAACGGCGCCATCTACCGTTTCGAACCCCAGACCAGCAAGTTCTACCGCCACGTCCCTTACGGCTTCGCCAACCCGCACGGTCGCGTCTTCGACTACTGGGGTAACGACATCATCACGGACGCCACCGGTAACTCGAATTACTTCGGCCCAGGCTTCTCTGGCTACCTCGACTCCGGCTCGCACGGCGGCTTCCCGCAGTTCTGGAAGCGCCCCTCCCGCCCTTGCCCCGGCACCGCCATCCTCAGCAGCCGTCACTTCCCTGACGACTGGCAGGGCACGTTCCTCAACACGAACGTGATTACCATCCAGGGTATCTTCCGCGCGAAGATCACCGAAGATGGCGCCGGCATCAAAGGTGAGACCATTGAGCCTAACCTGATCAGCACCGACCTCACCAAGACCCCGAACTTCCGTCCGTCCGGCGTCGCCGTCGCCCCCGATGGTTCGCTCTACGTCATGGACTGGTCCCAGATGCTCATCGGCCACCTCCAGCACCACCTGCGTGACCCGAATCGCGACCACCAGCACGGCCGCCTCTACCGCATCACCTATCCGGGCCGTCCGTTGCTGACGCCTAAGAAGATTGATGGCGAATCCATCGAGAACCTCCTCGCACTCCTCACCGAGCACGAAGACAACGTCCGCCAGCGCGCCAAGGTCGAGCTGCACAAGCACGACTCCGCCCAGGTCATCGCCGCCACCCAGAAGTGGCTGAAGCAGTTCGACCCAAAGAAGGTCGAAGACGCTCACCACATCCTCGAAGGCCTCTGGGTTCACCAGTGGCACAACGCGGTCAACCTTGACCTCATCAAGACCGTCCTCGCCTCGCCCGCCCACCAGGCTCGTGCCCAGGCCGTGCGTGTCATCTGCTACCAGAAGGACCGCATCCCCGATGCGATCAGCTACATCGAAGCCGCGATCAAGGACCCGCACCCACGCGTCCAGCTTGAAGCCGTCCGGGCGCTAAGCTTCTTCAATGGTGCCGACACCACCCGCGCCATCGCCGCGGCCATCACCCTCAAGGGTAACAAGGACCAGTATATCTCCTACTGTCTGCGCGAGACCATGAAGCAGCTCTCTTCCCTTCCTGAGGGTAAAGGCTTCGACATGAAGCAGGTCGCCGATCCGAAGGAAACTTCCTACGGCCCGACCAACAAGAAGCTCACCGACGCTGAGAAGAAGCTCTACAACCTCGGCAAGGAAGTCTACTTCCGCGAAGCCCATTGCGTCACCTGCCACCAGCCTGACGGCAAGGGTGCCGACATGCCGACCGAGAAGGGCAAGCCCACCCGTGGCGCCTACCCGGCCCTCGCTCGCGAAACCGGCTACCCCGCCAGCGCCTGGCTCGAAGGCAGCCCTGACCGCGTCATCAAGATGGTCCTCAACGGCCTCTACGGCAAGATGACCCACAATGGTAAGGAATACGGCGACATCACCAGCGGACAGCCCGTGATGACCGGCCTCGGACAGCTCCTCAAGGATGAGGAAGTTGCGGCGGTGCTCACCTACGTTCGCCAGTCGTTCGGCAATAACCTGCCGCCCGTCCAGCCCGCTGAAGTGAAGAAAGTCCGCGCCTCCATCGCTGGTAAGAACAACCAGATGTATACGGCTGAGGAAATCCTCAAGGAACACCCGCTGGGCGAAACCGCCGGCAAGAAGAAGTAATTCTTCGGAAATCCTCCCCACAAAGGGCGTGCCGTTGGGCACGCCCTTTTTTGTGCCTGTCAATAAGTCAGGCCAATCTGACGTGCGGTCCGCTTGCCTCTGGAGCGACTTTAG
>CAIKRN010000197.1 GCA_903829855.1 uncultured Opitutia bacterium | reverse complement strand
TGAAGACGGCGGCCGACGCCGCTCGGATGCGCCAAGCTGGCGCGCAGGCCTTACTCGTCGGTGAATCACTCATGCGTACACCCGATGTGAATGCGCTCATGAGGGCCTTGCAAAGCGCATGAACGAGGGTCCACTTTCGGCCGGTGAAACCAGGGACCTCTTGGCGAGACTGTCCCATATGCCCAAGAAGTGGCTCGGGCAGAACTTCCTCATCGATGGGAATATTGTCCGTAAATCCCTTGAGCTGGGCGAGGTTAAGGCCGGCGACAAGGTGGTGGAGGTCGGTCCTGGTCTGGGTACGCTCACCCGGACTCTTTTGGGCGCGGGCGTCGATCTCTACGCCATCGAAGCCGATCGCACGATGCACTTCCATCTCACGGAGTCGCTTTTGCCCCGCTTCCCTAAGACCTTTCATCTCAAAGAAGGTGATGCCGTAGACTTTCCGCGAGCGGGCTTGGATGCTCCAGTGGATGGTTCGTTTAAGGTCATCGCTAATCTGCCCTATGCAATTTCGACCCCTTGGATGGATGCTATTTGTGCAGGCCCGCATCCCTCGTTGATGGTGCTCATGTTGCAGCGCGAAGCGGCTGAACGATTGACGGCTGATGTCGGCACGGGCCACTGGTCTGCCGTGACCGCCCAAGTCCATCTCGCCTTTGAGAAGGTCCGGGTTCACCCCGTGCCTGCCCAATCTTTTAATCCCCCGCCTCAGGTTGATTCGTGTCTCTTGGTGCTTCGTCGGCGCCCCGATGCCCGCCGTCTGTCGGCCCGGGCACGTGAAGTCGCCCGGATGTTCTTCACGCAACGCCGCAAACAGGTGGGCTCTTCTGCGAAGAATCTATTCCCCGACGCTCCCGATGTTTCGGCATGGCTGGCGGATTTACCCCGCTATGGGCTAACCAGCCTCGCTCGCCCGGAAACCATCCCGGCTGAGGCTTGGTTGACCCTCTAAGCCACGCCTGAGGTTGCTTTCCCGGCCAACTCTGCTCCTTATCCCGCCATGTCCGTTAAAGTAGGCCTCGTCTCCCTTGGCTGTGCCAAGAATCTCATCGATTCAGAAATCATGATCGGCCACCTCGCCAAGGCCGGCATGACCATGACCCCTGATGCCTCCGAGGCTGACGTGGTCATTGTGAACACCTGTTCTTTTATTGATGCCTCGAAGCATGAAGCGCTGGAAGCTATCTATGAGATGAGCGACGGTAAGGCGACGGCCCGCAAGAAAGGTCAGAAGCTCATTGTTGCTGGCTGCATGTCGCAACGCTATCAGGGAACCATCCCCACGGTTGAGGGTGCCAAAGGTCGCATCGAGCTACCGAAGGTCGACGCCTTTATCGGGCTGGACCAGGTGACCAATATCGTCCCGGTGATTCATAAGGTCATGGGCGGCGAAGCCGGCATGACTGAATTCCTCGCCAAAACCACGACGTTTATCCCAGATTTTGATACCCCACGCTTCCGCCTGACTCCTAAGCACTCCGCCTACATCAAGATCGCCGAAGGTTGTAATCACCCTTGCACGTTTTGCATCATTCCACGCATCCGCGGTCGCCATCGTAGCCGTACCGTGGAGTCCGTGGTCAAGGAGGCTCGTCAGCTTGTCGCCGAGGGTGTGAAGGAAATTAATCTCATCTCTCAGGATACCACTTATTTCGGCATGGATCGCTGGACGGAAGCCCGTCCCAATCCGCGCAGTAAGGTGGATTCCTCTAAGGGCGAATCACTCGCCTCTTTGCTCCGTGAGCTGGATAAGATTGAGGGTGATTTCTGGGTCCGCCTGCTTTACACGCATCCCGCGCACTGGAGTGACGAATTGATTGAGACCATTGGTCAATCCAAGCATGTGGTCCGGTATGTGGATATCCCTTTGCAGCACATCTCGGACCGCATGCTCGGCGCGATGCAGCGAGAGACGGATGGCGCCTATATCCGTGACCTTATCCAGCGCATGCGGGCGGGCATTCCCGAACTCGTCATCCGCACGACTTTCATCGCTGGTTTTCCGGGCGAGACCGAAGAAGACTTCTCCGAGCTCCTAGACTTCCTGACCGAAACCAAATTTGACCGCGTTGGGGTCTTTAAATACTCGAAGGAAGAAGGCACACGTGGCGCTAAGATGGAAGGCCACCTCCCCGATGAAGTGAAGACGGAGCGGCATGCCCGAGCGATGCTCCTCTTGCAGAAGCTTTCCAAAGAGCGGGGTGAACGTTTTGTCGGCCGAAAGTTACGCGTACTCGTCGAGCGTCCCGGTGTGGCCCGCAGTACTGGCGATGCCATGGAAATTGACGGCGTCGTGCAGGTACCCAAGAAACTTCCCGTCGGCGAGTTCGCCGAGGTAGTTGTCACGGGTGCGTCGGAGTACGACTTGATCGCGAAGTAACTACCCTTCCTGATCGCGCTCTTGGGCGGCCTCGGAGGCGGCGGCAGAAGCCGGCGAATCACTCAGGCGAATCAAGGCGTCCAAGGAGGAGAAGTGTCGCGTCCAATCCGTCATGTCAGGAATGTCGCCGACGACGGTCGAGAAGAGTTCACGCTTCTCCTGCTTCAATTCTTCGATGCGCTCTTCGACGGTACCCGGTGCGATCATACGATAGATTAGGACTGGGTTCTTCTGGCCAATTCGATGGACTCGATCCACGGCCTGGGCCTCGACGGCGGGATTCCACCATGGGTCCATCAGGAAGACGTATTCCGCGGTATTGAGCGTGATACCCGTGCCCCCAGCCTTGAGTGAGGCGAGGAAGAGGGCCGGCCCCTTGGTTTCCTTGAACTGTTCGACGGGGGCCGAGCGATCCTTGGTTTCCCCCGTCAGTTCATAGATGGGGAGATTCGGGAGATCCCGGGCCAAGGCAGATTTCACCCTCTCGAGAAGCGAGACGAATTGGGAGAAGACCACGGCCTTCGAGCCATTTGCGGCGATCTCGGAAAGTTTGGAAACCAAGAGCGTGACCTTGCCCGAATGGGAAGATGGACAGTTCGAGTTATCTGGCAGTAATCCCGGGTCGCAGCAGACCTGACGCAGCCGCATCAAGAGCGTCAGGACGGAGGTGGCATCGCGGGAAAGCAAGCTGGCCAGTTCCCCGGAGAGTCCGCTTCCCTGGGTGAGGTGCTGATACAAGGCGCGTTGTTCGTGCGTCAGGGGGCATGGTAAAACAACTTCCATCTTCGGCGGAATGTCCGAAGCAACATGGCGTTTGAGGCGACGAAGGATGAAGGGTGAGACTTGGCGGCGTACTTTGCCGAGGGCGACGGAAGCGTCACGCAGCATTAAACGTTCGAATTGGGCGCGCTTGCCGAGCAGGCCAGGCATGAGGAAACGGAAAATTGTCCAAAGGTCCGTCGGGCGATTCTCGAGCGGGGTTCCCGTAATCGCGATACGGTGTTCAGCTTGGACGGAGATGCAGGTCTGCGTTGTCTTCGATTCCGGATTTTTGATCGCCTGCGCTTCATCGAGCACCGCGTAACCGAATTGGGTCTTGGGCAGCAAGGTGGCGTGCCTGCGGAGCTGGGTGTAGCTCGAGATCCAGAGCCGAGCGGTCGGGTTCTTTTCAAAATCATCCTCTGCGGTGAGGACGGCGGTGCCTCCGCTCATCTCTGGGTGGAAACGTTTAATTTCTCCGAGCCAAACGGGGATGACGCTCGCTGGACAGACGATAATCGAACGTTCGCCTATGGGCCGAGAAGCTAATAAGGCGAGGACTTGCACAGTTTTGCCCAGTCCCATCTCGTCGGCGAGCAGCGGATGCGAGCCGAGGTCGCAGAGTCGACCGAGCCAAGCGACGCCTTTAGCTTGGTAGGGTCTTAGGTGTACGGGCAAGTTGTCGGGCGTGGTCGGCTCTTGGAGTAACTGGTCTTTCCAGGCTTTCAGGTCATCATTGAGCTTCAGGGCCCCCACCGCGGCGTGGTCAAATAGGGAAAGCAGCAGGTAGCGTGGGACTTCGCCATCTTTGGCCCGCCAGTCTTCTGAAAAGTCTGCGACGGCCGCATTGTAGGCAACGACACCTTTACCAGGCAGAATGACCGGGCGTCCACCGGCCTTGAGGAGCAGCTTTTGTTCTTCCGCCAGCAAGCGATGCCCACCGGCTTTGAGGCGCCAATTCAGCTTAAAGGATTTCAAGTCACCGGCAGACTCAGCCTCCGCATCAACCGCCACCTGCAACTGTTCATTTCGGAAAATATTGAGAGCGTCTTCTCCGATGAGCTTAAAGCGCTTGCGCCACTCCGGCAGCTCCTCACGGACGAAGCGTTCGATTCGGCCAATATTATCCATCGCCCACGTCCCTGCAGTCTTGCTGTAAACGAAGCCCGCTCGGTGTGCGACCGTGCTGAAGCGAAAAAGGGTCTGACGTTGTTCATCCGAGAGCTCATCGCCAGGGACTGCGCCGGGCCCAAAGCAATTCCAGGATTGCCCTCCGCGTCCACCCCAAGCAGCGGAGGTCTTTAGCCCGTCGGAGGTGAGATCAAAGGTGACTTGTAGTTTCAGCGACGTCCTCGCTCCAGTATCCTTCCGCTCAGGTTCCTTGGGCGCGGTGGCTGCGGAGCTGGGTGCCGTGTCATCAATGGCGGGAATTTCGTCCGCCAGTAGCTCCTCGACTTCGTAGATTGAGGCGACGGCGAAGGGGGCGCCGTTTTCTTCCTCGGGTAGAGAAGTTCGCCACTCAAGCTTACCATCATTGATTTCAATGACCGCTCGAACGGTCTGCGTGTCGGTTCGGGTGAGCGCCTCAGCGTTCTCGACCTTGAGCTCGACCTGGCGCACCAGCCCTTCGGTGTAAAGCCGTCGTCCTTCGATTAAGTCACCTTCGGTAAAGTCTGCTTCCCACTCCTCAGGTAAGGACGCAAACCACCTTTCCAGCGCTTCCGTGGAGTAGGAACGATTAGCCGGACGCGGGGAAGACATCGACGGAACCGCATTAAACCGAAGCGTTTTTGTCCTTACAACCCCCAAAGTCTGGCTTTTTTTCGACAGCGTCTGGGCTTGTGAACAAGCCCCTAATCATCCAAGGTTTACGTCCCTTTTACAGGCAAAGAAATGAAACATCTTAGTGTCGGAACTCGATGGAATGCGGATCTCGTCGCCGCCTATCACGAACAGTGGTCCAAGGACCCCTCTTCCGTGGATACGGAGTGGCGTGCATTCTTTGAGGGCTTTGAGCTCGGTGTCAGTCTTCCGCCCAAACCCGCCAAAGGTTCCGCACCAGTGGCCGGCGTGGATGCGGCGGCCCAATGGAAAGTGCTCGCTGCGATTCAGGCTTACCGGGTCCTCGGTCACCAACAGTCACGGATTAACCCGCTTTTCGACCCTATCCCTCAATTCGAACTCACCGATAAGGCTCTCGGTTTGGATTCCATCCCTCCAGACCGTGTCTTTTATACGGGCGACTTCCTGGGGGGTAAGACCCTTCCGCTGGCTGAAATCATCGCTAAGCTTAAGTCCATCTACTGCGGTCCGATTGGGGTTGAGCTCACGCACATCCAAGATGGCGAACGCCGTCGCTGGTTGCAGGAACGCGTGGAGTCCTGCGGGCTGCGTCCCGCGTACGATGCGCAGGCTCGCCGCCGCTTCCTCCGTTCGATCGTGCAGGCTGAACAGTTCGAACGTTTCCTGCATAAAACCTTTGTGGGTGCGAAGCGTTTCTCCGTCGAAGGCGGCGAGGTACTGCTGGCGGCCCTTGATCAGGTCATTGAGCGTGCGCCCGCTTCCGGTATTTCTGATATCGTCTTAGGGATGGCCCACCGTGGTCGCTTGAACGTGCTCGTTAATATTTGTGGTAAGAAAGCCGAAGCCTTGTTCGGCGCTTTTTCCGAGAATCATATTCCCGATACCACCCACGGCGATGGTGACGTTAAATACCACTTGGGTTACGCGGGCGCTCGCGTCGTCGACGGCAAGGAAGTAAGCATTACGCTTGCCTACAATCCTAGTCATCTCGAGGCGGTCAATCCGGTCGTGCTCGGCCGGACGCGTGCGTTGGTTGACCTGCAAGGAGGCGCTGATCGCTCCAAGGCGCTCCCAATCCTCATTCACGGCGACGCGGCTTTTGCTGGTCAGGGTATTGTCATGGAAACCCTCAATCTGGCAGGGCTTAAGGGGTATGGCGTGGGTGGCACGCTGCATTTTGTTAGCAATAACCAAGTCGGCTTTACGACGAACCCCGACGAAGCGCGGACAGGCCGCCATTGTACCGAGATTGCGAAGTTTACGGAATGCCCGATTTTCCATGCAAACGGTGACGACCCTGATGCGGTGATTCTCGCCACGGAACTCGCCCTCGAGTTCCGCCAGAAGTTTGCGGCCGATGCGGTGGTGGATATCGTTTGCTACCGTCGCTACGGCCACAATGAGACGGACGAGCCGGCTTTCACGCAGCCAGTGCTTTACCGCAATATCACCGCCCATCCTTCCGTCGCCGAATTGTACGCTTCTCGCCTGACTGAATCTGGTTCTGCTGTCGATGGTGAGCTCATTTCGTTGCGCACGGAATTTGAAGTACTGCTGAACGCCGCCCAAGACCGCGCTCAGGCCGCCCTCGCCGTCGAGGTCGAAAATCATAAGAAAAACCCGCCTGGCGTGCGGCCGTTCCATTCTCCTTACGAGCACGTCGTCGATACTTCCGCTCCGTCTGAACTTCTGGCCAAGGTAGCCCCGGTCCTGTGGCAGATGCCGCCGGATTTTTCGCCGAATCCAAAGATTAAGCGGTTGCTCGACATCAAAGCCGAAGCTTTTAAATCCGGGGCCAACTTCGATTGGAGCCTTGGTGAAGGTCTCGCTTTTGCTTCGCTCCTCGCGGAAGGTTATCCGGTGCGTATTTCCGGTCAGGATTGTGAGCGCGGAACTTTCTCACACCGCCACGCAGTCCTGCACGATCCTTCCAATGATGCGGAATACTGCCCGCTGGGTTCGATTTCCGGTGCCGAAATCGAGTTAGTGAACTCCTCCCTTTCGGAGTACGCCGTGCTCGGTTTTGATTACGGCTACTCACTGGAAGCGAAGGATTCTCTCGTCATCTGGGAGGCTCAATTCGGTGACTTCGCCAACGGCGCCCAAATCATGATCGACCAGTTCCTGGCTTCAGCGGAGTCGAAATGGGGTCAGGATAGCGGTCTCGTCTTACTATTACCCCATGGTTACGAGGGACAGGGTCCCGAGCATTCCTCCGCTCGCATTGAGCGCTTCCTGCAGCTTTGTGCTGAGAATAATATGCAGGTCGTCCAGCCTTCGACCCCCGCCCAACTATTCCACGCCCTGCGCCGCCAGGTGAAATCCGATTACCGGAAGCCGCTCGTAGTGATGACGCCCAAGAGCCTGTTGCGCCATAAGGCCTGCGTAAGCACCTTGAACGATTTAACCAAGGGTCACTTCCAAGCTATCTTGCCTGATGCTGCGCCGGCGGCGAAGACGGAGCGCTTGTTGCTCTGCTCGGGCAAGGTCTTCTATGAACTCGATGCTGAACGTGCTGCGCGGAAAGATACGGCTACGAGCATTGTGCGTATTGAACAGTTCTACCCATTTGATACCGCCTCGCTTAAGAAGCTTCATGCTGCCCTTGGCTCACCCTCAAAAGTCGTCTGGGTGCAGGACGAGGCCCGCAACATGGGTGGCTGGACTTTTGTCTCTTCTTTAATCGAAGACGCGATTGGGGTCCGCCCAGTCTATGCAGGTCGGGATGCGGCTGCTTCACCTGCAGTCGGCTCGCTCGCGGTTCATAAGATTGAGCAGGCCGATGTCCTCCGGCAGGCCTTTTCAGCCTAATAGGGCCTAGTAGCACAATTTGTCCCTTAAACGAGGGGTGCTACTATCCCTAGGGTGACTGCTTAAGGTCGATTAAAGGGTTATTTCCCCGTTGAAACGGACCGTAAGGGATTCCAAGGTCTGACCTACCTAAATTTCATGGCCGTCGAAGTCAAAATCCCTCCCATGGGCGAATCCATCACCGGGGGCCTCCTTGCCACCTGGCTGGTCAAAAGCGGTGATGCTGTCCGTAAGGGGCAACCGTTGTTCTCCTACGAAACCGATAAGGTTACCTCTGAAGGTACGGCAGAGGTAGACGGACGGATCACCATCAATGTGGAAGCGGGCACCGAGGTGCTCGTCGGGCAGGTTGTCGCTTCCATCGAGGCAGGCGCCGCCGGTGCCGCCCCTGCTCCGGCTGCTGTTGCCGCGCCTGCGGTAAAGAATGCAGTGACTCCGGTTGCCGCCAAGGTACCTGCTCCTGTCGTGGCACCGAAGGCTGGCGCTGCCGCAGAAATTTCTCCGGCTGTTCGCCGCCTCTCTGCTGAGACCGGGTTGAATCCCGCTGGCATCGAAGGTACGGGTAAGGCCGGTCGCGTGACCAAGGGCGATATGTTGGCTGCGCTTGCTGGCCAGACCCCGATCCAGGCTCCCGTTACCGCCGCCCCTGCCCCTTCTGCCGTTGCTCAGGTATCTTCCCCTGCTGCCCCAGTTATCATTCCTTCCCGCGATGGTCGTACCTCACGTAAGCGGATGTCGCCGTTACGCCGTAAGATTGCCGAACGTCTCGTGCAGGCTAAGTCCGAGACCGCGATGCTCACGACCTTTAACGAGGTCAACATGGCACCGGTGATGGAATTACGAAAGCGCCATGGCGAGGAATTCCTCAAGAAATACGGGGTGAAGCTCGGTTTCATGTCCTTCTTCGTGAAGGCCGCCGTCCAGGCCATGAAGGAAGTCACGGCGATTAACGCTCAGCTTGACGGCGAAGATATCGTCGAGAATCACTTCTACGATATCGGCGTGGCGGTGGGGACCGATAAAGGCCTGATGGTTCCCGTGGTGCGCGACTGCGATCAGTTGAACTTCGCCGGGATCGAGAAAGCGATTGGCGATTTCGGTAAGCGTGCCCGCGACGGCAAGATTCAGCTGCCGGAACTCCAAGGCGGCGTCTTCACGATTTCGAACGGCGGTATTTATGGCTCGATGCTTTCGACGCCGATTCTCAACCACCCGCAGGCCGCGATCATGGGGCTGCACAATATCGTCGAACGTCCCGTTGCCGAAAACGGACAAGTCGTGATTCGGCCGATCATGTACCTGGCTCTGTCGTATGATCACCGCATCATCGACGGTAAGGAAGCCGTGACCTTCCTGGTGAAGGTCCGCCAGTTCATCGAAGACCCGCAACGGCTGCTCTTCGGCGTTTAATTTAACCTCCTCAACTCTACCGCAATGTCTCAATTCGATCTCGTCGTAATCGGCTCCGGCCCCGGTGGCTATGTGGCCGCCATCAAGGCCGGCCAGCTTGGCCTAAAGGTTGCCCTCGTGGAGAAGGATAACTCCCTTGGCGGCACCTGTCTGAACGTTGGGTGCATCCCTTCCAAGGCGCTCCTGCACTCTACCGAGGTCTATCAGCATGCCCTGCATGGCAAGAAGCATGGCCTAGTTGGCACGGAGAAGCTCACTTTTGACGTGGCGGCGATGCTCGCGAATAAAGACAAGGTTGTCGCCCAGTTGAACATGGGCGTCGGCGCCCTGCTGAAGAAGCGCAACGTCGAGATTGTCCGCGGTCTCGGTCGTCTCGCTAAGGCGGGTGAAGTTCTTGTCCGCAGTACGTCTGGCGATCGTACGCTCGAAACAAAGAACATCCTCATCGCTACGGGTTCCGTGCCGATCGAACTGCCTTTCATGAAGTTTGACGGCGAGACCGTCATTTCTTCCGATCACGGTATTTCCCTAAAGGCTGTCCCCGAGAAGATGGTCGTGGTTGGTGCTGGTGCCATCGGCCTCGAGCTTGGTTCCGTTTGGGCCCGCCTCGGCTCCCAGGTCACCGTCGTGGAAATGCTTCCGTCCATCGGTGGCCCGAGTTACGATGCCGACGTTGCCAAGGCCGCCCAATCTGCTTTCGAAAAACAGGGTATCAAGTTCGAGATGGGCGCCAAGGTTACGGGCGTCAAGAAGAGCGCCAGTGGTTCCGCCCTAACCGCCGAACGGGACGGCAAGCCCCTCGAATTTGCAGCCGACAAGATTCTCGTTGCCGTGGGTCGCAAGGCTAACACGACGGGCTTGGGTGCCCAAGAAGCGGGCCTGAAGCTCGATGAACGTGGTCGGATCATCATTGATGGCCACTTCCAGACTAACTTGCCTGGTGTCTATGCTATTGGCGATGTCGTCGCCGGTCCGATGCTCGCGCACAAGGCCGAGGAAGAAGGCGTGGCGGTCGCTGAAAATCTCGCGGGTAAGCATGGCCATGTGAATTACGCCATCATCCCGGGAGTGATTTACACCGACCCTGAGGTAGCTTGCGTCGGTCTCTCTGAAGCAGACGCTAAGGCGAAGAATATTGAAGTGATGATTGGTAAGTTCCAGTTGGCAGGCAACGGACGAGCCATTGCCTCCGATGGTACAGCTGGCTTCGTCAAGGTGATCGCCTGTGCCAAGACGGATAAACTTCTCGGTGTGCAGATGGTCGCCAAGGGTGCCTCAGAAATGATTGCCGCCGCTTGTGCGCACATGGAATACGGTGGTAGCGCCGAAGATGTCGCTCGTACCTGCTTCGCCCACCCTACCGTGAGCGAATCCTTCAAGGAAGCCGCGATGGCCGTCAGTAAGACGAGCATCCACTCGCTTTAAGGGTGCCGATTAGTTTTCGAACGAAAGGGTGCGAATAGCACCCTTTCTTATGCCTAAGTGGAACCTCCAAACGACCGCTTGGCATCGTGAAAAGATAAGGGGCCAGGCTTACCACGGCACACGAGTGAACTGACTGCCGTTGCTTCCTTCCGGACCTGGCGGGGTTCGTCAGTCACCCATTGCATGGGGCCTGGCTTACCTATCTTCATGCCTCCCTAATACGCTCTTTTCAATCCCCAACTTAACCCCTAATCATTCACCTTCCCGATGGCTGAAATACCCAAATCTTATGAACCCCAAGGGGTCGAACAACAGTGGTACGACCGCTGGGTCGCTGCGGGATGCTTCAAGGGCAAGGTTGACCCCAGCCGCGAATCTTTCGCGGTGATGATTCCGCCGCCCAACGTGACAGGAGTGCTGCACATGGGGCACCTGCTCAATAACACCCTTCAGGATATCATGATTCGTCGGGCGCGCCAGGAAGGTAAGTCGGCCCTCTGGCTCCCGGGTACCGATCACGCTGGCATTGCCACCCAGTCCCGGGTTGAAAAAGAACTTCGCCAGAAGCACGGCCAGACGCGCCATGATCTCGGTCGTGAGAAGTTCATCGAGGTCGCTTCCGAATGGCGCGATAAGCACGGCGGCATCATTCTTGGTCAGTTGCGGAAGCTCGGCGCATCCTGCGACTGGGATCGTACGGTGCACACGCTCGACGCTGGTTACTCGCAGGCGGTGTTACAGGCTTTCGTCACGCTTTATGAACGCGGCTACGTCTACCGCGGTAAGCGGATGGTGAATTGGTGCCCAGTATCGCAGACCGGCCTCTCCGATGAGGAGGTGATCATGAAGCCCTCAAAGGGATCGCTCTATCGGATGCGCTATGAGGTCGCCGAATTCCCTGGTACGTTTCTGGAGATTTCCACGACCCGGCCTGAGACGATTCCTGGCGATGCCGCCGTTGCGGTCCACCCGGAGGATGAGCGTTACAAGCATCTCATCGGTAAGCATGTTTGGCGGCCCTTCCCTCGTGCTCAGATTCCGATCATTGGCGATACGGCTGTCGAAAAAGAATTTGGCACGGGTGTGCTCAAGGTCACCCCTGCACATGACCGGACGGATTTCGACATTGGTAAGCGTCACCAGCTTCCCGTGATTGATGTGATGAATCCGGATGGCACGATGAATGCCGATGCCGGCCCGCTCGCTGGTCTGGAACGTTTTAAGGCCCGCGGGGTAGCCGAGAAATTGCTTGAGGAATTGGGCGCTCTGGTAAAAACCGAGCCCTACGAAAATACCGTTGGTTACTCGGAGCGTGCGGATGTGCCGATTGAGCCACGGCTCAGTGAGCAATGGTTCATCCGTTACCCGAAAATCGACGAGGCTAAGCGTGCGGTCACTTCGGGGATTATTAAATTTCATCCTGAGCGCTGGACCAAGACTTACTTACATTGGCTCGAGAACATCCAGGACTGGTGCGTCAGTCGCCAGTTGTGGTGGGGGCATCGTATCCCAGTCTGGTATCGCAAAGGCGCGGATCGTAACGAGGCCGTTAATCGCCACGTTTCCCTGACCGCCCCAGTAGACCCGCAGAATTGGGAGCAGGACCCTGACGTGCTTGATACGTGGGCTTCCTCCTGGCTGTGGTGTCTTGCCACCATTGGATGGCGTAAATCGGGTGAGACGACCGAAGAGTTGAAGCACTGGTATCCCACCGGCGCACTCGCGACGGGCCCAGATATCATTTTCCTTTGGGTGGCCCGGATGATTATCGCCGGGCTGGAGTTACATGGCCCCGAAAAGAAAACCCTCACGGATGATGAAATCCGTCAACGCGTTCCGTTTAAGCGGGTCTATTTCAATGGCATCATTCGCGATAAGCTAGGTCGTAAGATGTCCAAGTCGTTGGGTAACTCCCCTGAGCCGCTCGATCTCATTGCTAAGTTCGGCGCCGACGGCCTCCGGTTTGGCCTACTTTCCATCGCCCCCAAGGGACAGGATATTCTCTTCGATGAAGACCGCGTCTCTCAAGGGCGTAACTTCTGTAATAAACTTTGGAACGCGGCGCGTTTCCGGCAGATGTCGGGCCCGATGTCGGATAACACGACGTTGGCTTCAGTGGTCAGCCGCATCAAGGCCTCCCAGCTCGATGATGATGACTTCTCGATTCTCCAAGGGTTGGCTGAACTGACCGACAGCACCACGAAGAACCTCGAAGAACACGAATTCACCGCCTACGCCCAAGGCCTCTACACCTTCTTCTGGGGTGATTTCTGTGATTGGTATGTCGAGGCCTCGAAGGCCCGACTTTCCGATGCTGCCTTGCGCGACACTTGTCTCGCCGTGCAAGACCTGGTCTTGCGCCAGTTTCTTTTGATGCTCCACCCGGTAGCACCGTTTATCTCTGAAGAGCTCTGGCATCTCCTCGGTTATGGTCCGGATGCAGACTTTATTCAGAATCACCACACGGGTTCAGGCGGCGATTTGCTCCGCGTGTTACGGGATAATGGTATTAAGCTTAGCTCCGCCAAGGTCGCTGATGTTGCCCTTCTTCGTGAACTGGTGGCTTCCATTCGCGGTCTCAAGTCACAGGCGAATCAGGCTACCCGCCGGGATTCCGTGGTGACCATTGTCGTTAAGGATTCCGTCGCTAAATTGCTGATCGAAAATAACCGCGATAAACTTAACCGCATGGCAGGCTTGGCGGAGATCAACTTCGCCGCCGACGCTGGAGGTCGCACGGGTTCAGTTACCCCCATGGGTACGGTGATGCTCGAGCTTTCCGGCAATATTGATCTAGCCGCCGAGAAGCTACGACTCACGAAGGAACTCGAAAAGCTAGAGAAGGGTGTATCGGCCGGCGAAGCCAAGCTCACCAATGAGGCCTTCATCTCCAAGGCACCCCCCAACATTCTGGAAGGCGCTCGCAAGCAACTCGAAGAGGTCAAAGCGAAGCGTGATGAGATCGCTCGCATGATTGCCACTTTAGGCTGAACCGATGATCGCCCCCCGGCTGCACCCCGATAAACACATCGCCGCTCAGGTGGTTGCCCGGGAGATAGCCGACCTCATCGAGATACGCTCGAAATCGGGCAAGTACACGGTACTCGGACTCGCCACGGGGGCGACCCCTCTGCCCTTATATGCTGAATTAATTAGGCTCCACCGGGAAGCTGGCCTGAGTTTTCAATCAGTCATCAGCTTTAATCTCGATGAGTATGCCGGCCTGGGCCCAGCGCACCCTCAATCTTACCGCTATTTTATGGCGGAGCATTTCTTCCGGCATATCGACATCGCCCCCGGAAATATTCATATTCCGGATGGTCTCTCGACGGACACGACGCAGACCTGCGCTGATTTCGAAGCCGAGATTACCGCGGCCGGCGGCATTGATCTGCAGATTCTGGGCATTGGTCGCACGGGTCATATTGGTTTCAATGAGCCGCCTTCTTCTGCTGATTCACGTACCCGTCAGGTCCATCTGAACGATGTTACTCGTCGGGATAACTCCGTTTTCTTCGAAAACTTGGACGAGGTGCCCACCTCCGCACTCACGATGGGCGTGGCGACCATTCTGGCGGCCCGTCGGGTCGAGCTTCTCGCTTTTGGGTCAGGTAAGGCCGCTATCGTCCGCCGGGCAATGCGCGAGCAACCGAGTGTGGATTGCCCGGCCACTTGGCTCCAGCGACATGCGGCCTGTACTTTCCATCTCGATCCGGAGGCTGCCGCCATGTTGCGCGACTAACCGTGCAAATCGTCGTCCGACACCATTCATCCATTGATCCGGATTTCGTCCCGGCCGCGCTCTGGACCCGTGCGTTCCTCGCTCGTTGCAGTCAGGAGGCAGGTTCTTCCGAAATGATCATCGCTTTGACCCGGCCGGATGGCACCGCCTCGGTCCATCGTACCCATCTGTTACGCGCTGGCCTAGATGATGCAGCCAATTATCAACACTTGGAACGCACCGTTAAGTTTCTTCTTTGGGCCCGCGGTGGCTCAGTTATTTTGCTCAGTGGTGCGCTTGCCACCGTAATGTCGGCGAAATTAGGTATTTCGTATGCTCCCGGTGGTGAACGGGCATTTGATGCGGACTTCTTTCAGCGCATTTTCGAGGTGCCGCTTTGCTTCCGCGCCATCCCCGCTTCGGAGATTCCCCTGGCCTCCGCTTCGACGCTCCCGCTGGGCCGCCATCTCGACGGCTGTAGGATCGGTTTCGACTTGGGCGGGTCCGACCGTAAGTGTGCGGCGGTCATCGACGGACGCGTCGTTTTCAGCGACGAAGTTAAATGGGATCCTTATTTCCAAGCCGACCCCGGGTATCATTTAGCCGGCATCCGTCATTCCTTATCTTTGGCCGCGAAGCACCTGCCGCGCATCGACGCTATCGGCGGATCAGCGGCGGGCGTTTATATTAATAACAAAGTCCGCATCGGGTCACTCTTCCGCGGAATCACCGACCGGGAGGTTTTTGAACACCAGGTGCGCGGCATGTTCTTGGAAGTGGCCGCAGAATATAAGGTGCCGTTCGAAGTTCTCAATGACGGCGATGTCACCGCCTTGGCAGCCTCGATGTCGCTGCGACGCAATGCGGTGCTCGGCGTTGCGATGGGCACGAGTGTTGCGGCTGGTTATGTCGACACGGCGGGTAATCTCACCAACTGGCTTTCCGAACTTGCTTTCGTGCCGGTGGACTATCGTCCCGCCGCCCCGACCGATGAATGGTCCGGTGATTGCGGCTGCGCGGTACAGTATTTTAGCCAACAAAGCATCGGTCGCTTGATGCCCCTGGCTGGTATTATTTCCCCATCGGAGATGCGTCTCCCTGAGCGCTTGGAATTGCTGCAACAACTCATGATCAGCGGCGACCCTCGAGCTTGGAAGGTCTATGAGGCCGTCGGTATCGCCTTCGGGTACGCCATCGCCCATTTTGCCCAATTCTACACTTTCAGCTGTCTGCTCATCATGGGTCGGGTGACCACTGGAACAGGCGGTGCCGTGATCATCGAATCTGCCCAGAAGGTACTTGTGGATGAATTCCCAGAACTTCACATCGACCTCGTCGTGCCAGATGAGAAAGATAAGCGACATGGCCAAGCGATTGCGGCCGCCTCCCTGCCCTCCCTCCGATGATGCTTAAATTGAATCCCGCGGCTCGTACGATGATTCCAGATCGACTGGATGGTCCCGAAGTTATCCGTCGGACGACTCACTTGGGAATCGGCGCCCACCAAGACGATTTGGAGTTCATGGCTTTCCACGGTATCCTTGAATGTTATGATCGTCCTGACCGTTGGTTTGGCGGTGTTACTGTCACGGATGGCCGGGGTAGTTCTCGGGCAGGCCCCTTCGCTGAATGGTCGGATGATCAAATCGCTGCCGAACGCGTGCGCGAACAAGAATCCGCGGCGACCATCGGTCAATATTCCTTCATCACTCAATTGGGCTTCCCGAGTGCGGCTGTTCGTGATGCCTCTCAGAAAGCCGTCCGCAATGATTTACACCAAATTCTCGACGTGAGTCGACCGGAGGTGGTTTATCTTCACAATCTAGCCGACAAGCATGACACCCATGTTGGGTGTGCGTTGCGGGCGCTTGAGGCGATTCGTTTGATGCCGAAGTCCGAACGCCCCAAAATGGTCTATGGATGTGAAGTGTGGCGCGATTTAGATTGGCTCGTCGATGTTGAGAAAACCCCGATGCCGGTATCGCGTCATCCTGAACTCGCCCGCACGATTAACGCTGTCTTTGCGACCCAGATTGCTGGCGGCAAGCGCTATGACCTTGCTGTGCTTGGACGTCGGGCGGCCAACGCGACATTTGGTAACGCCCACGCCACCGACCAGGAGACCGCGATGCAGTGGGCAATGGACCTTACGCCTTTGATCCAAGATGATAATCTGAATCCAATCGAATACACGGTCGGCTTCATCGACCGGCTGAAGCTGGATATTATTCACCGTATGCATCAATCCCTTTGAACATGAAGCCGACCCTCCTCGTTCTCGCCGCTGGTATGGGCAGTCGCTATGGCGGCCTAAAACAAATCGACCCCATGGGGCCGTCTGGTGAGACGATTCTCGATTATTCTGTCTATGATGCGATTCGGGCTGGTTTCGGTAAAGTCGTCTTCATCATTCGACCTGATTTCGAGGTCGATTTCCGTGAGCGTATTGCCGCGAAATTCCAAGGGCGAATTGAAGTAGGTTTCGCCTTTCAGACCATCGACCAATTACCCGCTGGCTTTTCGGTTCCCGCTGGTCGGGAAAAGCCTTGGGGCACGACGCATGCGATTCTCTGCGCTCGGTCCGCGGTGGATACGCCCTTCGCCGTCATTAATGCCGATGATTTCTACGGACGGGATTCCTACACCAACCTTGGCCGCTTCCTCAGCCTAACACGCAACGACGCAACGGATTATTCGATGGTTGGCTTTACCCTTCGTAATACCCTGTCAGCCCACGGCACCGTGGCCCGCGGGGTGTGCAAGACGGACGCCACTGGTATGCTGACTGATATTCAGGAGCTGACCAAAATATCAAAAATAGGGCACGGCGCCGAAAATAGATCTGAGGACGGGGTGGTCACCCGCTTAAACGGCAGCGAGCCTGTTTCCATGAACATGTGGGGGTTTACTCCCGCAATCTTTCCCCAGTTGGCGGAGGATTTTCAGAACTTCTTGGCCAGCAAGGGGCGTGAAATGAAGAGCGAGGCGTACATTCCGATGTCCGTGGGTAATCTGATTCGTACCGGGGTAGCCACTTGTCGGGTCTTGCGGACGGATTCGGCGTGGTTCGGGGTCACCTATCGGGAAGATAAGCCCATCGTACAGTCCAGTATCCTCGAACAAGTCGCCGCGGGAGACTACCCCGCCAATCTCTGGTCATAATTCATGCTTCCGTCCGCCCAATTCGATCTGGTGAGCATCGTTGAACGCTTTCAATTGGGCGGTGAATTTGTCGCCGCTTCGCCTTATGGCAGCGGTCATATTAACGATACCTTTGCGGTGACGATGCGCCTTCCGGCGGGTGAGACTCGGTATGTCTTGCAGCGAATCAATCATCAGGTCTTCAAGCGACCCGACGAACTGATGGAAAATGTGGAGCGGGTTTGTGCCCATGCGCGGGCTAAATTAGCCATCAGTGGAGTGCTTGATGCCCATCGCCGAGCGCTCCGTTTGATTCCGACGACCGACGGCAAGTCTTGGTTTATTGATGCCGCTGGGAATCGCTGGCGCTGTTATGATTTTGTCGAAAAAGCCACGGGCTATGATGTCGTTCGAAATGCCAATCAGGCATTTCAAGCGGCCCGGGCATTCGGGGCTTTCCAGTCCTTGCTGGCGGACCTGCCTGGGGGCCGCCTGCAC
>CAIKRN010000196.1 GCA_903829855.1 uncultured Opitutia bacterium | reverse complement strand
GTTGGCAAGACTGGGTTGAATGTGGCGACCAGGCCTCCCGCACGTTTCAGAGGCCGGCAGAGTCGCAAGGGTATCCCGAAACTACCGATGGCATCAACCAGGAGTCGCACTTCAATGCCTTCACGGGCCCGAGCGGTGAGTAGGCTAATGATTTCCTTACCCACGGCGTCGTTCTCAAGGGCATAAGTAGAGATGCTGATGCGGCGGCGTGCGCCGCGAATCTGGGTGCGCAGCGCCTCGAGCGTATCGCGGCCATGGCGATCTCCCAGGAGTTTGAAACGGTTGCCGCCAAAATCCGGCTCGTCGCTGAGGCGCCAGGCCACGCGATTGACCTCTTTCTTGGCTTCGGCCAGCGATGAGTGCTTCCGTCCACCGAAGAGGAAGAAGAGTAACGCGGTCGGGATAGGCAGGAGATACGCCAGCGGTCCCCAGATCAGGAGATAAAGAAAGCTGATGCGTGCCCGTAGGACTCGGAAGAGCACGTACACCTGGCAGAGTATCTTCGCCGCCAGCATCACGTTGATGTCCACGTAACCGAGCCGGTCCGCTAGGAAGAGCAGGGCGGTACCCGCCAGGGCGATACCCGCCCCGCGTGTCAACCGGCCGTATCCTTGGAACCGAACCATGCTTGAATCCTATAACCATAGGTCACGGATGGGCACAAAAAAAGACCCCGGTTGCCCGGGGTCTGTTTGGTTCCTGTGAAGGACGGCTTAGTTGCCGGCCTTGTCGAGGAGGTCGCCGAGGCTGTTGAAGTCTCCGCTGCCCGACGAGGACGACGAGGAGCCGCCGGCCGAGGGGGCAGGGGCGCCACCGGTCGAAGGACCCTTGATGCGGTCGTAGCTGGAGATTTCCGCCTGGAGGCGTTCGGCGTCGTAGTTCGCGGCCTTGATCGAGAGACCGATGCGGCGGTCTTCCTTGTCGATTTTGATGACGCGAGCGGTGACATCCTGACCGACTTTGACGACATCCTTGACGTTCTCAACGCGCTGTTCGGCGAGCTGGGAAACGTGGACAAGGCCGTCGATTTCGTCGGAGAGTTCGATGAAGGCACCGAAGTTCGCAATCTTGGAGACCTTGCCGTTGACGAGGTCGCCGATGCGGTACTTGCGGTCGATTTCGCTCCACGGATCGGTCTGGGTCTGCTTGACGCCCAGGGAGATGCGCTGCTGGTCGACATCGACGTCGAGCACGATGGCTTCCACGTCGTCGCCCTTCTTCATGACTTCGGCCGGATTGTTGATGCGGCGGGTCCAGCTCATGTCGGACACGTGCACCATGCCGTCGATGCCATCTTCCAGTTCGACGAACGCACCGTAGTTGGTGAGGTTGCGCACCTTGCCGCGGACGCGAGCGCCCACGGGGTAGTTGTGGCGAACCTTTTCCCACGGATTGGTTTCGAGCTGGCGGATACCGAGCGAAATCTTCTGTTCTTCCTTGTTGAAGTTGAGGATGACCGCATCGACTTCCTGGCCGACCTTGAGGATGTCAGAGGGCTTCTGGACGCGCTTGGTCCAAGAGAGCTCGGAGACGTGGACGAGGCCTTCGACGCCGCCTTCGATCTCGATGAACGCACCGTAGGCGACGAGGTTGACAACTTTGCCGTGGACCTTCTGGCCGACGGGGTAGCGCTTCTCGATGCCTTCCCAAGGATTGGGCTGGGTCTGCTTGAGGCCCAGGGAGACGCGTTCGCGCTCGCGGTCGACTTCGACGACCATGACAGTGATTTCTTCACCGACCTTGACGACTTCGCTCGGGTGACCGATGCGGCCCCAGGACATGTCGGTGACGTGCAGCAGGCCGTCGAGACCGTCGAGGTCCACGAACGCGCCGTAGTCGGTGATGTTCTTGACGACACCACGACGGATAACGCCGGGCTTGACCTCTTCGAGGAGCTTGCGACGGCTTTCGCCGCGCTGTTCTTCGATGAGCTCGCGACGGGAGACGACGAGGTTCTTCTTCTCTTTGTTGATCTTGATGATCTTGAAGTCGAAGGTCTGGCCCACGAACTGTTCGAGGCTCTTGGGCGGGTTGACGTCGATCTGCGAGGACGGCATGAAGGCGTCGACGCCGACGGAGACGATGAGGCCACCTTTGACGATGGACTTGACGCGGCCCTGGACGATGGAGCCTTCCTGGCAATTGGCTTCGATGCTTTCCCACTTACGGATTTGTTGGGCGCGATCGTAGGAGACGGTCGGGGTGCCGTCCTTGTTTTCAAGCTTCTCGAGGTAGACTTCGAGCTGCATGCCGACCTGGATTTCGGCCATGTCGGGGAATTCGCCCTGAGGGATGAATCCTTCGGATTTGCCGTTGATGTCTACGATGACGAATTTGTCGTCGCGGATTTCGGTCACCGTGGCGGAGATGACTGAGTGTGCTTTGAGCGCGCCGAAATTAGAATCGGCGAGCAGTTTTTCCATTAGGCTCATATTGTTTGGACTGTTTGTCCTGGTCGTCGCGGAGGACGGTTCCAGGGTTTGGTTGTGTTTTGGATTTTCCCTCGGGAGGTTCCGCAGACAGATGTCGGCGGGCCAGAAGGAAGGTTTAACGAACCGTTTCAACGGGTCGCTGGCAAGCGGATTTATTACCCGGCTGGGCGGGGGTGGGGCAGGTAGCCCTTATTTCTGGGCTGGCCGGACGCGGGCGGCGTATTCCCCGATCCCGGCCGCTACCGAATCAGCGATTTTCTGACGGTAAGCCCCATCGGCAATCTGGGCTCCTTCCTTCTGGCTCGAAATAAAGCCACCCTCGACCAGTACCCCGGGGCAGGAGAGGGGTCGCAGGACGGCAAAGCGGGCCCGACGGACGCCGCGATCCTCGGCACCAGTGGCGGCCAAGATTCGTCGTTGGATGCTCCAAGCGAGGGCCATGTTGCCCCCGTCGAAGCGGTTGCCAGGTTCCGCGGCGGTGCTGGCTTTGGCTTTGCCGCTATTGGTGGAGCGCTGGCCGGCCGGCGTGAGGCAGTAGGTCTCAATGCCCGAACTGGTGGAGTCCCCCGCTCCCGCTCCATTGTAATGGAGGCTGATAAAAAGGTCCGCTTTGTAGCGAGCCGCCAAGTCCGGACGGTCGTCGAGATCGACGAAGACATCTTTCACCCGGGTGAAGATCACTTCGAAGCCCTGCTTCTCCAGGGAAATCTTGAGGCGGGCGGCTGTATCCAGGGTGGCCGCCTTTTCGCTATAGTGGAGCGGCAGGTTAATCTTACCCGGGTCTTTGCCGCCATGGCCTGGGTCGATGACGATGCGGTGGACGGCGGTGGCCGCCCGCGGCGGGCCCCAGAAGAGCGGGACGAACACCTTGTCGTAATCGAGTCGCGAGATGGTGAGATGGTTGCGTAGTGAACCGATCGAGTCTTCGAGCATGACCTTCACGCCATCCACGAGGACATACTCGCGGTTGTGTTCGGCATAGAGGCCGATACCGCCTTTGACGCCGTGGCGTTCCGATTCCGCTCCGTCGCCGCGCTGCCGGTCCAGCTCGCGCAGGCCGAGCTGGCGCACGGAGTCGCCGAGGTAATAGCCCGTCGAGGCGGCCGAGACCTGTGCGGCCGCAGCCAGACTCAGGAGTATCGCCGCAAACCGCCGCACGTGATTATTCGGCGTCGTTCTCGCCGTTATCCACCGCAGAGTCGTCTTCGCCGTCTTCTTCGCCCGGCGTTTCGTTGTGGACAAGCTTACGCTTGTTCTGCTGAACGGGCGTCAGGCCGACGACAATGGCGCGACCGCTCCGCTTGGGCTCATTGTCGCGCGTGCTGATATGCGAAAGGGCTTCGATCGCCTTGGTGATCGTGGCGATGCCAATTTCCGGGTGCTCGAGCTCGCGGTAACGATACTGGAGCAGGAGTTTGATCTTGTGACCGTGGAACAGGAAGTTCTCGGCGCGGCGGACTTTGATGAAGAGGTCATGCACATCGATACGCGGACGGAGTTTGATCTCCTTCACTTTGGTCGCGGTCTTCTGGTGCTTATGCTTCTTGGCTTCTTCGTAGAGGTACTTGCCGTATTCCTGCAACTTGCAGACGGGAGGCACGGCGGTCGCGGCGATCTCGATGAGGTCGACGCCAAATTCGCGAGCGAGGTCGAGGGCCTGTTGCGTAGCCATGACGCCCATCATTTCGCCTTTCGGAGAGATGACGCGGACTTCGGTCGCCCGAATGCGGTCGTTGCGCTTGGGTCCCTTATCCTCTTTGCGGAAGTTGCCGCGTTGCTGGGCCGAATTATTATTCTTAGGCCGGGGACTCTTAGGACGGTAGGGTGAAGGCATTAGGTAGCTGCGGAGTTATCTCCCGAACAAACTCCCCGTTTCAGGGCTTTGATTCAAGCACCGATTCTCCGACGCGTCCCGGCACCGGCTTCACTTCGCCGCTGCGATGGCCGCAAGTAATTGCTTCCCGTGCTCCGCGGCTTCGACTTTTGGAACGACGCCGATCAACTTGCCGTCGGCATCGAAGAGGTAGGCGGCCCGGAGCGGCCCCAGGTATTTCTTCCCGTACATGGATTTCTCGACGATGGCATCCATGGCCTTGGAGAACTGGTCGTCGGGATCCGCCACATGGGTATGCTTGTAGCCATGCTTGGCGATGTACTTGAGGTGGGATGCGCAGGTGTCTCGCGAGACAGAAATCACCCTAAACCCTTGCTTGGCAAAGACTTTCAAGTTTTTATCTAGTTCGGCCGCCTGTTTATCGCAGGCCGAGGTATTATTTCGCATATAGACGGAAACGATGGTGGGGCCGTCCAAGAGATCGGCAAAGGGCCCCTGGCAGGGCTTCCCGTCCACCACGGCGTCAATTTTGAAGGCGAGCTTCGGCTTTTTTCCTAGGGAAATCATGTTTTTAGGGGCTGGTGGAGATGCGCAGGGGAGTCGGGTCCGGCGGGATTGTCAAACGCCCGAGGTCGGTTCCTGTGCCAACCTCGGGGCCGGATTCCGGTCGAACCCTGGGGTGGGGTGGTCCTTTCCCCTTTACAAGTCCCCTCCGAGGGCCTTTGTTCCGACCCTTTCCGCCATGCAAAAGACCCGCAAGTCCATCTCCAAGCGTTTCAAGGTGACCGGTACCGGCAAAGTGATGCGCCGTTCCTCCAACACCCGCCACTTGCTGAGCGCTAAGTCCCGCAAGCAGCGTC
>CAIKRN010000195.1 GCA_903829855.1 uncultured Opitutia bacterium | reverse complement strand
TTCCAGGCCGACCCATCCTAAATTGGTGCTCAGGCCGGGACTTGAACCCGGACACCTTGCGGCACATGCACCTCAAGCATGCGTGTCTGCCATTCCACCACCTGAGCAATAAAGGAAGGTGCACGCTGGAACACCCGGCGGACGGTGCAAGAAAAAAGCGATTGTGCTGATGCTTGCCAATCGGCCATCTTTCCCAACGCTCATCCCTTCAATGTCCTCCGACCCGGCCGAAAACAACCCTCCTCAGGAAAAGTCCTTCGAACTGGACCTCTCCTCTCTTGGTTTTGGCCCTAAGTGGGTCAGTGGCCCTTCGGAGAAGGTCAGCTCTGGCAGTGGAGCCCCCCGCCGTGACGGCGATCGCCCTCGTTTCCGTGATGGACCTGGCGGCGACCGACGCGGACCTCCCCGTGACGGACAAAGTCGCGGCCCTCGTCGTGACGGACCCGGTGGTCCTGGCGGCCCCCGTCGTGATGGACCCGGCGGCCCGCGTCGTGATGATCGCCAAGGCGATTCGCGCGGCCCCTCTCGCTGGCAGGATGAAGCTCCCGCCTTCCGCCCAGTCGTCGCTACTGCTTTCTTTCCTGACGACGCCAAATTCGAACTACTCGGCGGGGCAATGAAGAAGAGTAAGATGACCTACGAACTTTTCGAGGTCGCCCGTCTCATCCTCGATAAGGAAGACCGCCTCTCCATCGTTGTCCGCCATCTCGATGCCGACACGCGCCCGGACGCACAGCTCGCTGTCTCCGTTCCTGATGGCCACCCTTTCCTCACTGAAGCCGAAGCGGTCACGCACGTGATGTCCCGCCACCTCGATAAATTCTTCGATGTGGTCGAAGTGGAAGTCGAAGCGCCGAAGGGCTCTTTCCTGATGGTCGCCAAATGCTCGCAGACCGGCAAGTTGCTCGGTGCTCCGACGCACCACAGTTATCAGCGTAATCTCCGCGAACACCACGCCCGCCATTGCCCGAACGTGCCTTTTGACAGCTTCAAAGGCCGTCTGGAAATGGTCCGTGAACAGGAACAAATCGATGCTTGGTTGAAGTCGATGTCCTCGCGCAGCGAATACGCCCCAAAGGACCGCAAGGAAGGTGAACCCGAACGCCTCGAGTCCCTCGACGCCGCCCGCGGCTTCCTCCAAGCCTTCCGCAAGGACCTCGTGGTCAAGACCCACCCGTGGGTCCGCTTCGCCGGCCGCCTACTCGAAGAGCTGAATCCCGGCCCGCTCCGCGATTCCGTCCGCTTCGCCCTCGAACAGCAACGTGCCTTCCCCCTCGATACCGCCAACGGCATTCGCGGCCGCCTCCGCAAGGAAGGTTTCCACCTTTATAAGAAGGGCTCGAAGGGCATCACCTACGCCTGCTCCGTCCGTCGCCGCTGCCGCGACCCGAAAGCCGCCTTCAGCGATCCGATGGCCAAGCTCTTCGACGCACTCGACCGCAAGCCGGCCCAACAGGCAAAGGATCTCGTACTCGCCCTCGCCGGCGAGAACGCCGAAGACGCCGCCAAGACCCAGGTGCTCACGGATCTCTCTTTCCTCATCGGCGAAGGCTACATCGCCAATCTCCCGGATGGCCGTCTCTTCGCCCAGCCCATCCTGAGCAGTCAGGCCCAGGCCAAAGAAGAAGCCGCCAACGAAGACGCCTCCGAAGAGAGTAAGTAAGCGCGAAGGCGTTTACGGCTTAAGACAAGGGCAGCACCGCGTGCTGCCCTTCTTTATTTGCCACCCTTGGTCAGCCGTGCGTTTAGGCAGGGGCGCCGCTGCGTGGCGTCCGTTCGAGACCGAAGACGCGCGTCGCCGGGACTTAGCTAAGGTCGGCTATTTTTCGGATATGCCTGCGCGAACGGACGCGACGCAGTCGCGCCCCTACCCGTTATTTCCAATTCTCAGCAATCCAGGGGGTCGGCAATACGCGGCGATACCATTTACCGCTGCGGCCGACGAGCGCATCCGGCGGATTGGGCAAACCATGGAAAACCACGATCTTGGCGGCGTCCGGAATCTCCGGCGTCTGCCAGAGCGAAAAGGGGAAATACTTCACGCAATGCTTCTTAAAACTGCGACACCAAGTCTCGGGCCAGTAGCTGACCTTTCCTTGAGCGCTTAAATGCGCCGTCAGGAACTCTTGTTCGTTGCGATGGCGTTGACGCACATCTTCAAGATTGGCCCGGAAATACTCTAAGACATCCGGATACGTGCCCGCACGCCAGCGGTAGACGGAAGAGTTACCGGTGTAATCACCCTTCTGCCAATCGCGGATGATCAAGAAGTCGCCCGGCTGCTCGAAGAACGAATTCATCGAGCCGACAATGACGATGTCGATATCTAGGAAAAGAATGTCGCCCTTGAGTTCTGGGCCGCCAGGGGCGGTCAACGCAGGTGAAAACGAAACGAGCTTAGTCCAACCACGCTCGGGCGCACCCGCAGGCAGCTCTAGGCTGGGAATCGAAAATGTCTCGATGCCCTCATTAAGGCCGGTCCGATTATCAGTCAGGCAAACAAACCGATGCGGAATGGTCAGATGACGCCGTACCATTGAGTGAAGACGGTTCACGTACTCGGGGCCGTATTTCGTGCCCCACTTCATGCAAAGGATAGTCGCCATGCTGTGGCGCATCGTGCGGAAAGTACTCCCTTGCTCCAGCCTGATTCACACCCCCTTGCGAACAGCCCAGCCCTGGGCACAATGAGCCCATCCCCATGAGCGACGATTACGATGGCGACGAAGACCTCGAAGATAAGGTTCCGGACGAGGTCGAGGACTACCTGAGCGACGTGTACCCTGGGCTCGATGCCAATGACCCACAGAATCAACCGCGTACTAGCGGCTGCCTGCTCATTCTCGCCCTCCCCATCCTGAGCCTCTGGTTCTGGTAGGCAGAAATTTGGGTAACCCCACTCCGAGCCGACAAGTCGGGTCCGCGTTCACACCTCGTCCTTATAAAAACCAGCGGCCCACGACCACCGCGGGTCATGGAAGCACCGCAACGACTCCGCCACCGTCAACCCCGTCGCCGCCATGGCTTTGTTCTTAGCCTGCGTGCGCACCCACTCCTCTCGCAGGGCAGGACCTGCCCGCTCCGACCGGGCGTGCGGAACACCCATCGCGACCAATTTGAGCCAGAAACCCTGGAGCTGAAAAATACTTTGGGCTGGCTTCAGCAATTCGACCTCCACGCAAAAAGTCGGTCCGTTCTCGCGGTAAAAATCGACGATCTTCTGCGCACCATGCAAGGCGGTATGCTCCCGGCAGTGCCGCCAAAAAGGCGTGTCGAGACGTTTATTGAAACGATAATGGACCGCCAAGAAATCACGGATCTCATCCCAGAGTCGACCGCAATACCGATCTGCATGCTCGCGCATGGTATGATTATTTCGCAGACCACCCTCACGGAAGGCCATAGTCAAGATGCGGCATTCATTCGCGATACACAGCAGTGAAGTGGCCTCCAGAGGCTCGACAAATCCGGCAGCGTTACCCAGGGCGAAGACATTTCCGACCCACTGGTGGGCATAGCGACCAGATACAAAAGGTACGATGCGCGTGGGGCCGACCTTGGGATTCTTCCGACGGAACTCGGCTTCGGCCTCAGCATCAGTGATGAATTTCGAACTGTAGACATAGCCTCGATTAATCCTCGTCGGATGCTCAATCTGCCAAGCCCAGCCGGCGTCCATCGTCTCGGCGATGGTGTAAGGCAGAATCGGCTCCGCGCCACGCTCCCAACCACCAACCACAGCTTTATCACAGAAAAGTGAATCCGCATAACTGATGAAGGGCGTACCTAGGGCTTTGCCGATCAATTCAGCGCGAAAGCCGGAGGCATCGACGAAGAAGTCGGCGGGCAAGCGCTGGCCATCCCTTAAATGCAAAGCCCGCACCTCGCCGGCGGCCTGCTCGACGGTCGCCACGTCGCCGTCGATGACTTCAACGCCAAGTTTCGCCGCCAAGGTTTCGAGCCACGCCACGAGCTCGGCATTTTCAATATGGTAGCCGATAATGGATTGAACCCGCGGCCAAGGGCCGTCGGGGCTCCGCAGGAAAACTTTATCCTGGGCCATGAGCGAAGTCGCGAGGTCGACGTCCGTTAAGGCCTCATCACACACAAAGCCGATCGGCATGTCCGATTGCCCGAGTCGCTGGCGCAAGGCACTGGTGAAACTGAAATTATAGTCCTCCTTTCCCCAGAGGAACTTAATGCCAAGTTTCAGCGAAGGCTTCACCGCCCGATAGAATTCCGCCGGCGGTATGCGCAGATGTCCGTGAATGAAATTGAGAAGGTCCGGGGTGCTACCTTCACCGACTCCGATGATACCGATACCGGGACTCCGCACCAACTGGACGCGCAGCGACGGGTGATGCGTCTTCAGGCTGGCTGCCATGAAGAAACCGGCGGTGCCACCGCCGAGGATGAGGACATCCTGAATCATAAGGGTAAGCCCTCGGGGTAAGGGCTAAACCGAAAATGACGGAGGGCAGACCGAGGTCAAGCCCCTCACGCAATAAATACGTTGTAGAAGATTTACCCCAGCCAAGATCCAGTGAAAAACCCTATTTTAGGGAGCGCAACCAGGCCACGAGATCGAGCAACTCTTGCTCGGAGAACATGGCATCCAGCCCCGAAGGCATCAGACTGGTGGTAAGCTGCGTCGTGGCGGCGATGGCTTCCTGCGGGAGCAAGCGCTTCTGGCCGGAGGCCTCCACGATGGTCACCCCTTCGGCGGAGCGCCCTTTGATCAACCCCAGCACGCTCGTGCCGTCCGTCATCTGGAAGGAGTTCAGATCATAGTCGCGGGCGATACTATTGCTCGGAAACAAGATGCTCTCGATAAGTTCGCGCTCAACCCGGATGCCGCCGATCTTGGAAAGATTCGGGCCGACTTCGTTCCCGACATTGCCAATCCGATGACAAGCGATGCAGGCACCCTTCCCTGCTTCGAAATTACGTTTTCCGTTAGCAACATCGCCTTTCTTGGCAGCGGCGAGCGCGAGCGTACCCATCCGCTCCTTCTTAGCGTCATTGGCGGCCAGAGCCGCATCAAAGGAAGGCTCGAGGATTTCATAAACCTCCCGAGGCAGGAAGCCGAAAGCCTTGCGCACGAGATCGGGGCTGAAGGTGCCGAGTAACGGCGA
>CAIKRN010000194.1 GCA_903829855.1 uncultured Opitutia bacterium | reverse complement strand
TGCAGGACTTTTTTCGCGGTCTGCGGACGCGGCAATCCGACCAAGACCGTGAGGGGCAGGCGACATTGCGTAGATTTTTCCCAAACAACGGAGAAGAGGACGCGCGGGCTTACCGCCTTGAGCGTCGCGATGCCCCTCCGAGCGTTTTCCACCCCGACATGGAAGGTCTGCCCACCGGTGAGCTTCACGGTCTCCAGTAGATGGCGGCTACGCGGATCATCCATGGCTAGCCCCGCGTCGACTTCGGCTTCGGTAATGAGCACCAGATTCACCTCTTCTAAAGTGGTCTCGACTCGAAGACTGGCGAGAGGGAAGGGTGCTAACGCTTGCACGTCCCGCCGGCTCGCCTATTTTAAGTGCCATGGACCTCTCGCACCTGCGCAAGGAGTACGCGGCACACGGCATTGATCGCCAGGAGCTGCTCGAGAATCCGCTGGCTCAGTTCAAAGCCTGGTTCGAACAGGCCAAGACGGCCGGGGTCGTTGAGCCCAACGCCATGGTCCTCTCGACCAATGGCCTGGACGGCGTGCCCTCCTCCCGGACCGTGCTACTGAAGGCCGCCGATGAGCGTGGGTTCTCCTTTTTCACTAACTATAGTAGCAAGAAGGGGTCGGAAATCGCTGCCAACCCCTCGGCGGCCCTCCTTTTCCCTTGGTTTTCCTTGGAGCGCCAGATTCACATAACTGGCTCATTGATAAAGACTTCTGATGAGGAGTCGGTGGCTTATTTTGCCAAGCGCCCCCACGGGAGCCAGCTGGGTGCCCTCGCTTCCGATCAGAGCGATATCGTGGCTGACCGGAAGGTCCTCGAGGCCCGATTAGAGGTTCTTAAGGCCAAGTACCCCGAAGGCCAGGTGCCCAAGCCCCCGCATTGGGGTGGCTATCGCTTGGTCCCGACCCGCTTCGAGTTCTGGCAGGGACGCACCAATCGCCTCCACGACCGCCTCCAATTCACCCTAAAAGGGGGTGTTTGGGAGATTGTCCGGCTCGCGCCTTAACGGCTCCCGAGGATTAGTTTGCCTAATAGGGGGCCGAATCGACCCTTACTCTGGGCATGGGGGTGCTCGCAGGGTTGACCATCTTGCTGGGAATCGTTCACCAATCCTTTCCCGCGTCTAAATGCGCCCACTTTTCCTCCTCAGTCTCCTTGCCCCAGCCTTCGTTTTTGCGAACGAAGAAGGCGTCAATCCGAAGGCAACCGACCTGTTCAACCTAGGCGGCATCCCGGTTTCCAACTCCATCCTCACCACGTGGATTCTGGCGGCGGTGATCATCATCGCCATTCGCGTCCTCGTTCGTACCCCGAAGATTATTCCGAGCCGGGGCCAGGCCCTCGTCGAAGGCATGGCTTCCGGACTGCGTGATGCCCTCGAGCCGATCGTCGGGAAAAGCATGATCGGCAAGGTCTTCCCGACCCTCTGCGGCTTCTTCATTTTTATTCTTCTGATGAACTGGAGCGGCCTACTCCCCGGAGTGGGTACCATTAAATACGACGTGCATGGCCACTGGATCGACGCGATCCGCCCGGCGACTTCCGACCTCAACACCACCCTCGCGCTGTCAATCATCTCGTTCGTCGCCTGGACCTATTTCGTGCTGCGCTACGCGGGCTTCAAGGTGCTGATCTTCGACCTCTTCGGTAACAAAGCCGACAAGAAGGAGCTCAGCTTCCCGATGTGGATCATGCTCAGCTTCATCTTCCTCGGCGTCGGTGGCATCGAAGTCGTCTCCATCGCCTTCCGACTCATCTCCCTTTCGTTCCGTCTCTATGGTAACGTCTTCGGCGGCGAGAACCTGATCCACGCGCTCGGTGGCATCGCCCCGTACGTCGTCCCAGCCGTCGCTGGTCTCCTCGAAGTTCTCGTGGGCCTTATTCAAGCCTTCGTCTTCACGCTCCTCTCCGCCGTTTATATCGGCCTGATTTGTAACCATGAAGGCGGCCACGACGACGAGCACGCCCATTGATCCCTTTCGCTTTCAAGGCGTGCGACATGCTGGGAGTCCCCCGGCGGTACGTTGAGAAAAAACCAAAACACAAAACAACATGATCATCGCTGAAATCACTGGTTCCCTCCCTGCCGCTGCCGGCTGCTTCGCTGCCGCTATCGGCGTGGGTCTCGTTGGCGCCAAGGCCGTCGAATCCGTGGGTCGCAATCCCGATGCTTCGGGTAAGAT
>CAIKRN010000193.1 GCA_903829855.1 uncultured Opitutia bacterium | reverse complement strand
ACGGTTGCCTATGTCACCCTCGCCCATTTGATTGCCCGCCCGCGCCTTCGCGCGGCCTGATTCCGACTCTCCGATGCGCATCCTTCTTGAAGCCCTCCAGGCCGGCCGACTTTTTGAACTGACCGAGACTTCCAAGCGCGGCGCGTTTGAATTCCTTGGCCGCGTACTCGAAGCCATCCCGGAGATTCCTGATGACTCTGGTGTGGTAGAGGCGATGTTCGCTCGCGAAGCTACCGGCAACACCGCCATCGCCCCCGGCGTGGCCTGCCCGCATGCGCGCGTCGAAGGCATCAATGCGGAAATCTTCTGTGCGCTGGGTTGGTCTTCCGCCGGCATCGATTACGAGGCGGAAGACGGCAACCGGGTGAACCTCGTCGTGGCTTATTGGATTCCGGATTGCCAGCGCGTGGGCTTTCTTAAGGAGATGTCTGGTCTTGCGAAAGCCATCACCGCCCTCGGCGGTATCGAATCTCTGCGCAAGTGTGAGACTTTGGGTGAAGTGCGCCACGGTCTCCTAGATTGGGTGACGGTCGCCCTCAATGAATCGTCGCCCGATGCCCGCGCCCGGATGCTTCGCCTCAGCGCCAAGCCTCCAGCAGGCGAAGAACCGAGGGCTTAGTTTTACTTAACGTAGTGGTTCCACAGTACCGCCGCCCAGGTGCTGACCGCGATGACGATGGTCAGGAAGACGGCGGCGCTGCCCATATCCTTGGCGCGCTTGGCCAGTGGATGGCGCTCGAGCGAGATGTGGTCGGTATTGGCCTCGATGGCTGAATTGATCAGCTCGACGATCAAGATGAACTGTAGGACCGCGAAGAGCAGGGCACGCTCGTAGGCCGCAACTGGCACAAACCAGGCCACGATGGAAAGCGGGACCACCACCATGAGTTCCTGCTTAAAGGCCTCCTCGTGCTTGGCGGCGGCACGCAGCCCGTCCCAGGTATACCGCAGGGCGCTAATGAGCCGGGTCAGCCCTCCCTTGGACTTCATGGTTTCACCGTAAGGCTTCTCGTCGGGCATACTTAAGGGCTTAACCCACTGTTTTGGCAGGGCAAAGGCAATTTCAGGCCTCCAAAAATCGCTTGCCACTGGGGGGTCCTACCCTAGGTTTCGTGGTTCCCTACTCGGGAAACCCACCATGCGCGACGATTACCTCCAGGAAGCCCGTAAAGTCATCCCCGACGCCAACATTCTCATCAATGTGGTCTCGAAGCGCGTGAAGCAGCTCCGCAGCACGGCCGACTACTCTGTCCAGCCTCCGAAGTACAACCACACCTTGGGTGACGTCTTCGAGAAGCTTTCCCCTGAGGACATGGCCCTCCGTGAGATCATCGAAGGTCGCATCTCCTGGGAGTTCCGTCCTGAGGATCGCCTGCCTGCCTAAGGCAGTCCCCCGCCACAGCCGGCTTGCCGGCGAGTAGCCCTTTCGTCATCCGATGGCCGCCCGCCGAGAGCACGTTCTACCCGAGGTCAATAACCCGAAGGCGGGACGCGACTATTTCATTGGCCCGACCTTCGAGGCCGGGATCGTCTTGCGCGGCACCGAGGTGAAGTCCCTTCGCGCCGGCCGGGCCAACATCGCCGATGCGTTTATTAAGATCAGCCCGAAGGGCGTGATGCTCTACCACGCGCACATCGCGGAGTATGACTTCGGCAACCTCAACAACCACGCCTCGTATCGCACACGCCAGTTGCTGCTAAAGGAGGCAGAGATCGAAAAGATCGCCGCGGAGATTCAATCCGGCGGCCACGCGATCATTCCCCTGAAGATCTACTTCAAGCACGGCCTGGCGAAGTGCCTGCTCGCCGTGGGTAAGGGCAAGAAGATGCATGACAAGCGTCAGGACATCAAGGAACGCGAAGCTAAGCGCGAGATTTCGCGCGCGATGAGTCGTCGCAAGTGAAGCCGCCGCTCCACCTCGTCCTGCTCCGCCCGGAGATTCCGCCGAACACCGGCAACGTCGGGCGCATGTGCGCCGTGACAGGTTGCGTGCTCCATCTCGTCCACCCGCTGGGCTTCAAGATCGACGACGCCAAACTGCGTCGCGCCGGCATGGATTACTGGCACGAACTCGACGTCCGTCATCACGACAATTGGGAAGCCTTCCTCGCTTCGCCCGGCCGCCCCGAACGGCTCTGGCTCTTCACGACCAAGACGACGCGCGGCCTCTGGGACGCGGAGTTCCAGGAAGGCGACGGGCTTGTCTTCGGCAACGAAGGCTCCGGCACGCCCGACGAGATCCACGCGTGGTTCGGCGCGGATCGCGAAGTGAAGATCCCACACTTCAACGACAAGACCCGTTCGCTCAATCTTTCGACCGCCTGCGGAATCGCGACGTACGAGGCGCTGAGGCAGATCAAAACCAGGTAGGGTAGATGACTGAGTCGATGGCAGAGGACTGAATCGATGACGGATGGGGCTTAGTCGGGTCTGGATTTGCGGTAGGTGATTAGGCCGCCGATGAGTCGGCCGACGAGCGCCATGCGATCGTTGAGAGAATGTGCGTCTTCGGCTGGATTGATATCTAACCTAAGGCAGACTTCGACCTGTGTCTCCAGTTCGCAGAGCGAGCCGCGGGCGATGTAGAGAAATCTCAATGAGTCTCTGTTTGAACCCCGCCCATTGCCTTCGGCGATATTCGAGGGGATTGAAATGGCTGCGCGTCGTATCTGGTCGGCGAGGCCACGATCCATGGATGCTGGTCGTCTTGCGCAAAGCCTGTAAATCAACACGGCCAAGTCCCTTGATTCTATCCATGCCTTCAGCTGCCGATAAGGAGGCCCGTCCGGAGTTGTTTCCATGCCTCGGGGTGGCCGCTTCGCCGTCTCATCGCAACGCAGGCTTTTATCCAGGCGAGGCCTGGAGGGTTCTGTCATCGATTCAGCCCTCTGTCATCGACCCAGCCAT
Organism: uncultured Opitutia bacterium; assembly: GCA_903829855.1. Classification (GTDB taxonomy): domain Bacteria; phylum Verrucomicrobiota; class Verrucomicrobiia; order Opitutales; family UBA953; genus UBA953. The sequence goes on along the minus strand of CAIKRN010000193.1, from coordinate 8,525 downwards.
CGACTACGTCCTCCATTCAGGCCTCCACTCAGTCCTCTCATTATCTCCTCCCTCCGCTCGCCTAGCCCCTGGCTTACTTCGCTGTGCCCGGCCGGTGGCGCTGCACGATGTCGTGGAAGTCGCCAAGGTTGTAGGGGCCGACGAGCGGCTTCGAAAGGTCCGCTTCATGGATCACCACCGAGCCGTTTTCTATCGCTTGGGCGACGACCTTACCGGCGGGATCGATGACGGCGGAAATCATCCAATTATTCTTGGGGTCGGTGAAGGTGTTGCTGACGACGTAGACGCGGTTCTCGCAGGCGCGGGCCCGAGCGAGCAACGGATCACAGCCCCAGACTGGCCAGGCGATGACTTCCGCGCCATTGGCCGCGAGGGCCCGGGCGACTTCGGGATAAAAGCCATCGTAGCAGATCATCAGGCCGACCTTACCAAAAGCCGTGTCAAAGACCGGATACTCGGAGCCCGGGGCGACGCCTTTTTCGACTTCGCCGTGCGGTAGGCAGACCTTCCGATATTTACCGAGCAACTTACCTTCAGGGCTGAGGAGCACCGCGGTGTTGTAAATCAAGCTGCCATCGCGCTCGTAGAGACTGAGCGCGATGTGGATGGAGTGCTGCTTGGCGACTTCGCCGAAGAATTGCGTCGTGGGGCCGGGAATCGGCTCAGCGGTCTGCACGGGGGTCAGTCCCGTGCGCACGTAGGGCACGGTCTCTCCGAGCACAATCAGGTCGGCTTTCTGTTTGGCTGCCTCGGCGATTAGGGGCACGTACTCTTCGCAGTTCTGCCGCGGGGATTTGCCAGTGGGAAGGTATTGCAACGCCGCAAGCCGGACCTTGCGGGCGGCGGGAGCGACTGTTTTCTCGAAGACGATGTCGCTCCACTCGACCCGGCCTTTGGGGGCGTGTTGGAGGTGTAGTTCAATCGTCGCCTGGGTGGCTTTGGGCGGCACCTGGTAAACGCCGGAGAGGGTGCTGCGACCCTGAGCATCGATTGTTCCGTCCATCGGATGTTCTGGTTCGGCGCTCGCACCCGGTGTTGAGGAAGGGACGCCTTTGCCCTTGGCGTCCGACCAGACGATGCGGGCGAGTCCGCTGTGGCGCGGATCTTCGACGCCGGCCGTCTTGCGCGCGGCGCTGAATTTCATGAAGTCGCCGCCTTGGACGGTGAAGGTCTGCTGATACCATCCATCCAAGCCCTGCCGTGCGTCTTGCGTGATGACGAGTGACTGGGCTTCACGCGAGAAGGACGGGCGGATTTCGTCGCGCGGGGATTTCTCCGTCCAGCCGGCCAAATCGGCGGCATGGGCTGCAAGCATGCTCAGCAGGAGAGCGGGTAAAGAAAGGTATAGACGCATCGGGGTGAGGTAGTTGTAGGGCCTGTGCGAGAGACCGCAACCGTCCATGTCCCGGGGTCTTAGTCGAACTGCTCCAGCACGGCCACGCCGACCGCGTCGGCCCGCATGCGGCCTTCGCCGGTCAGGCGGAAATCCGGGCCGCTATTTTCCATCAGGCCTTCGGCGATGAGGTTGGTAAAGAGTCGAGGCACGCCCACGGGTAGCACGGCCCCGAATCGCTTCGCGAGTTCAGCCGGCTGCACTCCCGCATTCAGGCGGAGGCCGAAGACCAGTGCGTCGCAGAGGAGGTCGTCCTTACTCAAATCTTTGACCTGCTCGAGTGCTGGGGTGCTGGCTTCGATACCTTTGATCCATTGATCAAGGTTGGCGGGGTTGGTCCAGCGGCGGTCGCCCCATTGCGAGGAGGCGGAAGGGCCGTAGCCAATCCATGAACCCATTTCCCAAGTGATGAGGTTGTGGCGGCATGCGTGGCCAGGACGGGAGAAGTTAGACGTCTCGTATTGGGCGTAGCCGTGCGCTTCGAGCATTTCCCAGGTGCCACGGTAGAGGCGGGCTTCGAGTTCACGGTCGATCTTCACTTTGCCTTGCGAGAGTTTAACGAACATCGCCGTGTCTTCTTCAAACGTCAGGCAATAGGTCGAGAGATGGTCGGGCTCCAGCTCAACCACGCGGCGGAGATCTTCGGTCCACCGAATCTCATCCTGTCCAGGAATTCCGAAGATGAGGTCGAGGTTACGGCTCTTGAAGCCGGCGGCCTCGATGAGCTCCCATGCTTCCATGATTTGCTTCGGCGAATGGCGGCGCCCGAGCGCATCAAGCGTCGCATCGTCGAAGCTTTGCACGCCCATGGAAACACGGGTCACGCCGATTTCCTTGAGGGCAGCGAGTTTATCGGCGCGGACGGAAGAGGGTGCGAGCTCGACGGTCCATTCACCCGGTTGCCCGGCGGCCGCCGTCATGGCTTTGCCGAGTCGGAGTAAATCCTCTGCCGGCAGGAGGCCGGGAGTGCCGCCGCCCCAGAAGGCTGTTTCGACCCGGCCTGGCGGATGCAACTCCATCTCACGTTCAATCGCGCCGAGATAGCGGTCGATCTCGCTGCGTTTAGGCTGTTCTTGGTAGAAGGAACAGAAGTCGCACGACGAGGCACAAAAAGGCACGTGTAAGTAGAGCGCGGTCCCGGACTGGACGGGCGACGCCATCACTCGAGCCCGAGCTGCTTGCGGCCTGCCTCGGAGATCATGCGCGGATTCCAGACGGGATCCCAGACGATCTCGACTTCGGCAGATTCGACGCCGGGCAAGGATTCCATTTTAGATTTAGCGTCGGCCGCAATCACCGGGCCCATGCCGCACCCCTGAGCGGTCAAGGTCATCTTGGCCGCCACTTTTTGGCCACCACGCTCGCCTGGCGAAAGCTCGAGATGATAGATGAGGCCGAGGTCGACGATGTTGACGGGAATCTCTGGATCGAAGCAGCCCTTGAGTGCTTCCCAGAGTGCATCTTGGTCGACCGGGCCAGAGGCGACGGCTTCATCCTTCTTGCCATATTGGGCCACGGCTTCTGTGCCGAGGGCAGAGATGTCCACGGGAGCGATCCGAAAAAGTCCCATCGGGGTACGCACGGTGACCGAGCCGCCGAGCGCTTGGGTGACTGTTACTTCGGTGCCCGCCTCGAGCACCACGATGTCTCCGGCGGGAATGAGAGTAGCCGCGCAGTCGCGGACAAGTTTATGGGCGTCGCTCATGCCCTAGAAACAGGCGGTTCGGCCCGCGGACGCAAGCGTGGGCTGGGTGCTTTCGCTTAGAGATGTGCTTTTGGGTGTAGTTGGGTTGCGAAATGCGATGACGTGCAGGGTTGTCGGCCGTCGGAGTCGGGCTAAGTTGGTGCGACCCCATCCTATGAATCGCATCTTCACGGCGTTCCTTTTAGTCTTTAGCCTGTTCGCTCAGGCCGCCCCCGTCTCGCTCTTTGATGGCAAGACCCTCGCTGGCTGGGAGGGTGACACCGCTTGGTGGCGCGTGGAAGGTAGTGAAATCCGCGGAGGCTCATTGAAGACCAAGGTACCCAAGAATTTCTTTCTCGCGACGGAGAAGTCCTACCAGAACTTTGACCTGCGCGTGAAGCTTCGCCTGACCGGCACCGGTTTTGTGAACAGCGGCGTGCAGATGCGCAGTGTCCGGGTGCCGAACAGTAGCGAAATGAGCGGCTACCAAGTCGACTACGGCACGGGCTGGTTTGGAAAACTTTATGACGAGAGCCGCCGCAACAAAGTTATCGCCGATTCAATCGATCCCAAGGCCGTATTGGCCGCAGTGAAAGAAGGAGACTGGAATGAATATCGCATTCTCGCTGAAGGCCCGCGGATCCGCAGTTGGATCAATGGCGTACTCGCTTTGGATTTCACTGAGAAGGAGGCGAATATCGCCATGGACGGCAAGATTGGTATCCAGATTCACGGCGGCGGTGCAGCCGAAGTTCAGGTGAAGGATGTCACCATCGAAGAGTTGCCCGCGACGCCGGGTGCGTTGACTTGGGATAAGGTGAAGCCGGCCGGACCCAAGAAGGCTGCTGTCCTTGCTTCGCGGCCCGAGGCGGTTGGTTACAATGACGTCCGCGGAACGCATCGACAGGCGGAAGAGCAGTTGAAGATGTTCAAGCTGCCTGCCGGATTTGAAATCGAACTCTTCGCGAAGGAGTCTGCTGACTACGGTAAATTCATCATGCTCATCTTCGACCAGAAGGGGCGGGCGTGGTCTAGCACTGCCTTTGAGTATCCCGTCGATGCCAACGAGAACCCCGCCGCCGCCGATGCGCTCTACAAGTCAAAAGCCCGCGACAAGGTGATTGTCTTCGACAAGCCTTTTGAGCCCGGCCTGCACCAGCCCCGTACGTACGCCGACGGCCTCGCCATTCCTGAAGGCGTGCTGCCTTATAAGGACGGCGTCATCGTCCAGCATGGGCACGACATTGTTAATCTACGCGATACCACGGGCTCTGGTAAGGCCGATAAACGTGAGGTTCTGCTGACGGGCTTCGGCGTGCAGGACTCGCACCTTTTCCCGCACCAGTTCACGCGCGCTCCGGGTGGCTGGTTCTGGTTGGCTCAAGGTGCTTTTAATAAAGGGACGGTCGTCACCACCAAGGGCGATCAGATCGACTTCCCCAGCACCCGCATGGCGCGTTTCCGTCCGGACGGCAGTTTCTTCGAGCCCACTTCCACTGGCCCGTGTAACATTTGGGGCCTCGTGCTGACGGGCGAAGGGGAATCCTTTATTCAGGAGGCGAACGATTATGGCTATCCGGTGATGCCGTTCCACGAATACGCATGGTATCCTGGTTGTGCCGATCGTCTGGCAAAATCCTATCAGCCACCTTTCCCAGTGCAGGCCCAGCAATTCCGGATGGGCGGGACGGGTCTGAGCGGTCTCGCCCTTTCCGACAAGGGCGTCTGGCCCGCGGGTTATGATGATGTGATGTATGTCGCGAATCCGATCACTTCGAAAATCAATGCCATCCGGATGACGCGCGATGGCCCCCGCTACGCGCTCGAAAAGCTCGACGACTTCGTTAGCTGCGAGGATCCTTTCTTCCGTCCAATCGCGATGACGATGGGGCCGGATGGCTGCCTCTACGTCGTGGATTGGTATAACAAGATCATCAGTCACAACGAAGTCGCCCGTAATCACCCTGACCGAGATAAGACTTCCGGCCGTATCTGGCGCATCAAGCCGAAGGGCTATGTCCCTCCAGCCCAAGTAGATTACACGCAGCTCTCTTCGGCTGACCTGATCGCTCGTCTCGGCGGAAAGATTATGGGCGATGTCCACCTCGCCTGGCAGACGTTGTCGGATCGTGCGCCGGAATCCGCAAACACCGAGGCCTTGCTCGCCATCATCCGCGACGAGAATGCCGCCTCGCCTCGCCGCATTCAGGCTCTCTGGGTTCTCGGCTGGCAGAAGCAGACGCCCGTGGACTTGCTGCCTTTGCTGATTAAGAGTAACAATCGCAACGTGCGCCGTGAGGCAGTGAATGCGATTCGCTTCGCCAATGCTTCCGCGAAACATCTGGAACTCCTTCGCTCACTGAAGGCCGATGCGGATCCCGAGGTGCGCTCGGCGGCCATTAAGGCCCTAGGCGAAGCCTCTTTGCATTCCACCGAAGCACTGGGTGCCATGCTAGAATTCGTCCAGCCGTCCTTGGACGGACCGGTGGCACCGGATCGTTCTGGCAAGCCCATTAAAGTCGGCGTCGCTTACGATCGCGAATTCGAACGCTTCTTGGTGCGCATGTATCTTGAGCGCGAACCCGAGGCGGTCGCTAAGTTTCTCGCATCCGATGTCGCCAAGCCCCTGCCATTGGACGGCCGTATTTTTGCGGCGCTCGCGCTCGACCTCAAGGTTGGTGCACCCATCGTCGCCGGGCTCGTCCCCCAGCTCGGTCGACTTCCTAATGACCAAGAGGTCCTCCGTCTGGCACAGTCGGTGGAAGATGCCAGCTGTGTGGCTGCCTTGAAGGCATTACTTTCAAAGCCTGCCAGCCGAGATGCGGTGGTCGAGCAGCTGCTATCTTTCCGCACCTCACTGGATGCCGCCAAGTCTGCAGGCTTCCTCGCCGAGACGGCTAAGGCTTTGCTCTCCGGATCTCCTGGTGAGCGCATCTTGTCTGCCCGCCTTGTAGGCGGTTTTCAAATCGCGGCCCTCGAGAAAGAAATCATCGCACTGGCGAGCGAAAAAGATTCTTCGGTCGCCGTGCCGGCGTTACAGGCCCTGCAGTTGTTGCGCGCCAAGCAGGTCGACTTCCTCAAACCCTTACTTGATTCCGCCGATAAGGTGATTGCTGATCAGGCCCTGGCCACGCTTGTGGCTTCCCGCTCGGAACAAGCCGCCATCATGGCCTTTGAGCGCTATGCTGGTCTTTCCGTCGATCGCCGTCGACTTGTCTTGAACGGCCTTAGCAGTTCGAAGGCTGGCGCGAGCCAGCTTATCAAGGCACTCGCGGCGAAGCAGGTGCCGATCGGCGATGTCGACGGCCCGGCCGCTGAGAAACTCGCGCTGGCCTTGGGTGACGGACCTGAGCTCAAAGCCCTCATGTCTCAGCTCGGCGCGGTTTTCCGCCCAGTGCTTTTGCTCGATGGCACCAAGGATGCTTTCACGGAATCCAAAATCGACCTCAAGGGGCCATTTACCCTCGAATGTTGGATCCGCCTGGCGCCCGGGATTGATAACGCCGACGGCATCATTGGTGCTGCGGGGAAGCTTTCCGTGAATTTCTTCGCTGGTCGCGTCCGGGCATACGTGTTCGCACCGGTAAACGATGCCGTCACCGCTTCTAAGCCGATGACCCCCGATCTCTGGACGCACATCGCCCTCACCCGTGATGCGGAAGGGATTATGAGGATTTATCAGAACGGCGAACTCGATGGAACCGCCAAGGTCGCCACGCCACAGGACCTCACGGGTTTGAATATCGGCTGGACGACGACGGGGAAGGGTACTGAGGGCGCCATGGCGGAGTATCGTATCTGGAACGTGGCCCGCTCTGGCACGGAAATCAGAAACAACTTCACCCGTACTTTCGCTGGCGAGTCGCGTCCGGCGTCGATGACCTTCTATAATGCCGGTGGTGATGCTAGTTGGGGTAAGTTGCATAAAGGTGCGCGCGTCGCCCGTACGACCGATGTGCCACCTTTGCTTACGGCGGCGCAGTTTGCGGTGCTCGAGAAACAGAACGCCCATTACATGGAGCTCGGCCGCAAGGGTGGCGATCCCGCTAAGGGCAAGATGGTTGCGACTATCTGTCAGACCTGCCATACCATCAACGGTCAGGGCGGGCAGATTGCGCCGAATCTCAGCGGCGCTGGTGCCATGGGGTTGGAAGCTGTCGTCCGTAATATCATGGACCCGAATGCCGCGATGGAGGCCGCCTTCCGAGTCTTCCGGCTGGAACTCATCTCGGGCGAGACTCTGGATTCATTCTATGTGACGGAGGATGCCAAGGCGTACGTGATCCGCCAGCCAGGTAGTGAAGAGATTCGCGTGCCCAAGGCTACGGTCCGCTCCGCCCGCTATCTGCGCCGTTCGCTGATGCCCGAGGGCCTGCTTGACGCCCTGAATGATGAGCAGGTCTCGAACTTGCTGGCCTACTTGATGACCTTGAAGTGAGGGCGGCTGAGCCCTTCGCCTTCTTCGCTTGCCGAAGGGGCGTGGGGGCTTACGGCTTGAGTCATGTCCGTCTGGTTCAATCCTGCCCGCGAAATCGACGCCCTGCTACGCAAGGCGGCACTCTCCGTTCCCGGCTTAGAAGCCGATTTCAATCCGGAGCTAAAGCCGTCGGATCCTCGTCACGCCGACTTCCAGGCTAACGGCGTGCTCGCCGCCGCCAAGAAGGCCAAGGCCAATCCGCGTGCCCTTGCCACGGCCCTTGTCGACGCCGTCCGTCTGCAAGGCGGGCTGGATGCGAATCTCATCCAGATCGAGGTCGCGGGTCCGGGCTTCATTAATTTCAAACTCACCCCGGCCGCCTTGGGTGCTTGGTTGCGTGAGTATCGCGACGAATCCAAGTGGCGCGCGGGGGCGGCCCGTTTGATGGGCGGCCGTAAAGTCGTCATCGATTATCCTTCGCCCAATACTGCCAAGCAGATGCACGTGGGCCACCTGCGTCCGATTGTCATCGGCGAGGCCGTCGCACGGCTGATTGAGTTTTGCGGCGCTGATCTCGTGCGCGATAACCACATTGGTGACTGGGGGACGAACTTCGGTATCCTCATCCTCGCGATTCGACGGGCCGGCTTCAAGTTGGACCCTAAGAGTGCGACCGCCCTTGAGGACCTCGAGCGACTTTATAAAGAAGGCAGTATCGCGACCAAGGCCGACCCGGTGCTGATGGATGCCGCCCGAGCCGAGCTTGCGAAGCTGCAGTCCGGCGACGCCGAGAACGCCGCACTCTGGAAGGAAATTGTCGAGGTCTCGAATGCCGCCTGTCAGCGTATCTACGACCAGTTTGGCCTCAAGACAGACGTCATCCTCGGCGAGTCCTTCTATCGCGATAAGGTCGACCAGGTCTACGCCGAGCTCGCGAAATATAAGTTAGCCGAAGAAAGCGAAGGGGCCCTAGTGGTCTGGCATGATGAAGAGCCGCGCTTCTCGCGCGATGCCGAGACCAAGATGCCCTT
>CAIKRN010000192.1 GCA_903829855.1 uncultured Opitutia bacterium | reverse complement strand
TAGGCGCCACTCTTCGAGCCGATCCTTCAGGGTGCGGTGGATCGCGATCTTCACCCAGCCCTTCCGGTTCTTGCCGGTCTTCTTCTGCTGGAAGGTGACCGAGGGTTCAGCTCCGAGGTCGAAGGCTTCCCAGCGTAGGTCCAAGCAGTCGCCGATGCGGCCGCCAGTGTAGAAGCCTAGGTGAATCAGGGTTCGCCATTCCTCATCTTTGCAGGCCTTGAGGATCTTGTTAACCTCAGGCACCGTGAAGGGCACCTTGGCCTTCGACTCTCCCTCGGGCGTTTCGACGGTGTCGGCCGGGTTGACCGCGCAGAGCTGCTGCTTCTGGGCCTTCTTGAAGATCATGCGCAGGACGACGATGCTCTGGCGGATGGTGGCAGGGGAGGTGCCGTCGGCAGCCCTGGCTTTGACGAAGGCCTGGATGTGGTCCGGCTTGACCTTGTCGATGGGCTGGTTGGCGGCCTTGCCTAGGTGCGCCAGGAACTTGCCCACGGTGGTCTTGTAGGACCGAAGGGTACCTTCCTTCTTGTTGACCTCCTTGGCCTTCAGGAAGCCCTCGAAGAACTCCTTGGTGCTAGGGATGCCGAGGGACTGCCCGGTCACCAGCTCGCTGGCCTCCTGGGCGTACTTGATCAGCGTGCTGGCGATCAGGCCGTCGTTGCGCTTGGCCTTGAGGGCGATCCGTTCGAGCTCGATCATGACCTTCTTGGCCATGGCCTTGTCCGACGTGCCGGTCGTGCGGCGCTTGTAGCGACCGTCAGGCCCCTTGAACTTGGCGAAATAGTTATCCGACTCCGGTTGCTTGTAGATCCATCCCATATGGCCTTGGACTATGACCATAAACTATGACCAGTCAAGGACGTCCAAGGAAGGTCATATACGCGATTTTCCTAATAAATAACGACAGGTGAAGTCCGTATTCAAATCGTGGGTTCGAATCCCATCCTCTCCGCCACTTTTATTTTGTTATATGGCTAAAACCCCTGAATTTCGGGGTGAGCCATTAGCAGAGTTAGGCGATTTTAGCGCAGTTGTGCAAAAGCTTGTCCGCAAACTGTCCGCAACGCGCCAAGGCTTTTGCGTTTGTCTCCGTGGGTCAGAAGGATGTAGGAGGTATGCGTGCGGAAGTTCCTCCAAGTCACTTTAGCCTGGGCGGCCTTGGTCGCCTGGCTGGTGGCATCCGGAGTGTCTGCCGACTTATTGCAGGTATTCGCCTACGCCGATCACGTGGCCAAGGGCGTCGCGGTGACGGCGAAGGACCACTGCGGGCCATGCTTGGCTGTCGATGCCGCTCGTGATGCTTCCGACCATGCCGCGCCGGTGAAGCACGAAGTCGCCAAGATTAAGGTCAAGGCCGATGGCGCCGTCTGGTCGGTGCGTCTGCCGTCCATTGCACTGACTGCGGGCAAAACTTTTCGTGAGGTCGTCATCTCGGCGGATTGTCCGGAGCTGATCTGCGAAGTGCCGGTGCCGCCCCCCGAAGCCTCGGTCTGAGTCGGTCTCCGGACCTAGGGTCCGACCGTGGCTTCATCCCTTGCGCGCGTCTCCCGCTGCGCGTCTCGCCTCTTCAGGGCCCGTTTAGCCACACGGGTTTCTCGAGGCAATTCAACCGTATCAGGCATCCCATGAAAACAAATCTTTCCCAGCTATTCCTCATCTCAGCGTGCATATTAGCTGTCCCAGGTTTCGCCGCCGACCCGGCGCCCGCCACACAGGTCCTCGCGCCTGTCGTGGTCAAGGCTTCGGCCGAGGGGCCCGACCAG
>CAIKRN010000191.1 GCA_903829855.1 uncultured Opitutia bacterium | reverse complement strand
CTGCACGGGGACATGTGGACACGGGGAGAGGCAGCGCTAGGCGTGTTCTTCGTTCTTGGTTCATTGTTTTTGCGGCGGTCTCAAGGGTGGGACGGCGGAGCCGCGAGGTGGAAGCGGTTGGCGGTTAGCGGTTGGGAATACAGACGAGGCAGCGGTAGAGAATAGGAAGTCGATCGAGGTTCGACTGTCTGTCCGCGAACGGACGGCTGAGGACAGCCGTCCCTACCAGCGCAGCGGAGCCGCGAGGGGGTAGCGGTTGGCGGTGGGCGGTTGGGAACGCCAGAGAAACAGAGTCAACGAGGGCAGCACGCGGTGCTGCCCCTACCTTCGAGGCAGCGGCTGGCCTTACTTACCGCTTTATCTCCCCCATTCAGCCCTCATCTTGACCCCACCCCCATGAGCGTCCGTATCGCCCTCGCCTCCCTCTGTCTGGCTGCACCGCTGGTGCACGCCGCCGACGTCATTGAATTCAACCGGGACATCCGCCCAATTCTCTCAGACAACTGCTTCGCCTGCCACGGCAACGATGCCAGTCACCGCAAGGCGAAACTCCGCCTCGATTTACGCGATGAAGCGTTGAAGAAGAAAGCCTTCGTGCCTGGCAATGCCGAAGAAAGCGAACTCATCAAGCGCCTGGCCTCGAAGGACCCCGAGGAGATGATGCCGCCGCCCGACTCGCATAAGAAACTTACCGCTGCGCAGAAAGAACTCCTCCAGCGCTGGATTGCACAGGGCGCGAAGTATCAGAACCACTGGTCCTACGATGCCCCCGTCAAGCGCACGACCGTCGCCGCTGACAAGGCCATCGATGAACTCATCGACCGTCGCCTCGCGGAAAAGCAACTACCTGCGGCCGGGGAAGCCGATCGTCGAACGCTCGCCCGCCGACTCCACGCCGACCTCCTGGGCCTGCCCCCGACGCCGGAGCAAGTGGACGCCTTCGTTCAGGATAAATCCCCGGACGCCTACGCCAAGCTGGTCGAGACCTTGCTCGCCAGCCCGCATTATGGAGAACGGATGGCCATCGGCTGGCTCGATGTCGTCCGTTACGCGGATACCATCGGCTACCACAGCGACACCGTCCGCAACGTTTGGCCCTACCGTGATTACGTCATCCGGAGCTTCAACGAAAACAAACCCTTCGACCAATTCACCCTCGAACAGATTGCGGGTGACATGCTCCCTAATGCTAACCTCGAGAGCAAAGTTGGGTCGGCCTTTAATCGACTGCTCCTAACGACGGAAGAAGGCGGCGCTCAGGCCAAGGATTACCAGCAACGCATGCTCACGGACCGAGTCCGGGCCGTCGGGGCCGCCTGGCTGGGCCAAACCACGGGCTGTGCCCAGTGCCATGACCACAAATTCGACCCCTTCACCCAGCGCGACTTCTATTCGCTCGGTGCTTTCTTTGCCGACATCTTCGAGCCTGACATCGGTGGTCGCGGCGAAGGCATGCTCCTCGCTACCCCTGAGCAAGAGAAGCGCCTCGCGGAACTCGCCGCTGACATCGCCAAGAGCAAAAAGGCCCTCGACACCGCCGCCGCTAGCATCACTGCGGCGATTGACGCTTGGGAAAAAGAGCTCGCGGAAGACGCCAAGCCCGTACCCGCGAAGAAAGCCAAAGGGAAGCGCAAGGACCCCGATGCCCAAATCGCCGCCAAGGCCCAGCCCGCACTGAAGAAGCCAGCGGAAAAGCGCACGGCCGCTGACAAAGTCCTGATTCGGGACTACTATCTCTCCACCCACCCGGAGGTACTGAAGGCAGAACGCGAGGCCGTCGTCCAAGCCCAACAGGCCCACGACAATTATCGGGCGCCCATTGCCAAATGCCTCGTCACCACCAAGGCCGCTGAGCGCACCGTGCGCATTCTACCGCGCGGCAATTGGATGGATGAGAGCGGCGTGATTGTGAAGGCCGCCCTGCCCCACTACCTACCGCAGCCCAAGTTCACGGACCGAGTGCCTAATCGACTCGATCTCGCCCAGTGGCTCGTCTCGGAGCAAAACCCGTTGACCGCACGCGTCGTCATGAATCGCCTCTGGTTGCAGCTCTTCGGTACTGCCTTGAGCAAGAACCCCGGAGACCTCGGAGCCCAAGGCGAGCTGCCGCCCAACCAGGCGTTGCTCGATTGGCTCGCCGTCGAATTCGTTGATTCGCACTGGGACATGAAGCACATGGTCCGCCTCATCGTGAATAGCGCGGCCTATCGTCGCACCTCCGTGGCCAGCCCGGCCCAGACGGCGGCAGATCCTTATAATCGGGAACTTGGGCGCCAGAGTCCGTACCGCCTCGATGCCGAACTCATCCGCGACAACGCCCTCACGATTGCGGGATTGCTCACGCCGAAGATTGGCGGGCCCAGCGTGAAACCTTACCAGCCCGATCGTTACTGGGAGAACCTCAACTTCCCCGTCCGTGAATACGTTCACGATAAAGATGCATCCCAATACCGCCGCGGCCTCTATGTCTGGTGGCAACGCACCTTCCTCCACCCGAGCATGCTCGCTTTCGATGCGCCCAATCGTGAAGAAGCGTGCACCGATCGCACGCGCTCCAACATCCCCCAACAGGCGCTCGTGATGCTCAACGACCCCACCTATGTCGAAGCCTCCCGGGCTTTTGCGGCTCGGGTGCTCGCCGAAAGCGGTAGCGACGACCAGCGCATCGTCTGGGCCTGGCGCCGCGCCCTGCAGCGCAAGCCAGACGACAAGGAACTCAGCACCCTGCGCAAAGTCCTCGGTGAACGCCGGGCGGCTTACAAGGCGGACGCCCCGGCGGCCGAACAGTTCCTCAAAGTCGGGCTCACGCCACCCCCAGCGGGCATTGACCACACCGAACTCGCCGCTTGGTCGCACGTGACCCGCGTGATTCTCAATCTCCACGAAACCCTTACCCGCGACTAAACATGGACCCGTTCATCCAATCTGCCCTGACGCGTCGGGCCTTTCTCGGGAAGGGTGCGCAAGGTGTCGGGGGCGTCGCCCTCGCTTCGCTCCTCGGCCAGACGGCGCTCACGGCGTCTCCCGGCGTGTTGAGCAAACTCCCGCTACCCCAGAAAGCTAAGCGCGTCATCTGGCTCAGCATGGCTGGTGGCCCTTCGCACCTCGAGACCTTCGACCCTAAGCCCAAGTTGGCGGAGATGCATGGCCAGCCCATGCCGGAGAGTTTCACCAAAGGCCAGCAGCTCGCACAGCTCCAAGGTCAGAAACTCACCTGCTTCGGCCCGCAGCATAAATTCGCGAAGTTCGGACGCGACGGCACGGAGATCAGCGATCAGTTCCCGCTCATCGGGTCTGTGTTGGGAGACATCTGCCTGATTCGCTCCATGACCACGGATGCGATCAACCACGACCCAGCGCACATGTTCATGAACACCGGTTCGCAGATTGCGGGCCGCCCCAGCATGGGCTCATGGGTGACTTACGGGCTCGGCACCGAAGCGGAAGACCTGCCTGGCTTCGTTGTCCTGACCTCCCTTGGTCGGGGCGGCCAGAACCAGCCCATCGCAGCCCGCCAGTGGAGCAGCGGCTTCCTCCCCTCCAAGCATCAGGGCGTCCAGTTACGTTCCAAAGGCGACCCCGTGCTCTACCTGACGAACCCGCCCGGCGTCTCGCGTGACTCCCAAGGTGGCGATGTCGATAGCATTGCCGAACTCAACCGACACCATCAACTCGCAGCGGCCGACCCAGAAATCGCGACGCGCATCGCTCAATACGAGATGGCGTTTAAGATGCAGGCCAGCGTACCGAAACTCATGGATGTCGCCGGCGAGACCGCCAAGACCTTCGAACTCTACGGGTGCCAGCCCGGGGATGGTTCTTTCGCAGCCAATTGCTTACTCGCCCGACGCCTCGCGGAGCGCGGCGTCCGCTTCATCCAGCTTTACCACAAGGACTGGGATCACCACGGAGGCGTTAAAGAAGGCATCACGCTCAAAGCGCAGGAAATTGACCGGGCTTGCATGGCGCTCATCACCGACCTCAAACAGCGTGGCATGCTCGAGGACACGATTATCGTATGGGCGGGTGAATTCAGCCGTACCCCGATGTCCCAAGGCGGCAGCGGTCGAGATCACCACAACAAAGCGATGTCCGTGTGGCTCGCCGGCGGCGGCATCCGCGGCGGCATTGTGCACGGGGCTTCCGACGAACTCGGCTATGCGGCCGTGGATAAAGTGGCGACCGTGCACGACCTGCACGCCACCATGTTGCACCAGCTCGGCATCAATCACGAAGCCTTCTCGATCAAGTTCCAGGGACTCGACGCCAAACTCACTGGCGTCGAACCCAGCAAAGCGATCAAGGCCATCATCGCTTAATGCTTCCGGGCCTGCAGCAAATTCAGCGGCGCGCATTCATCGGCAACACCAGCCGCGGGCTGGGCGCGGTTGCCCTCGCTTCCTTGCTAGGACGGACCGCCGCGGACGCCACCCCGGGAGTCCTGAGCAAACTGCCATTCCCTCAGAAGGCCAAGCGGGTCATCTGGCTCACCATGGCAGGCGGGCCATCGCAGCTCGAGTTATACGACTACAAGCCGAAGCTCGCCGAGATGGATGGCCTAGGCATGCCGGAAAGTTTCACCAAGGGGCAGCAACTCGCGCAACTCCAGGGCCAGAAACTCATTTGCCAAGGACCCCAGTTCAAGTTCGCCAAGCACGGCAAGAACGGCACCGAGCTCTCCGAGCTACTCCCCCACCTCGGCAGTGTCGCCGACGACATCTGCGTCATCCGATCGATGACCACGGATGCGATCAATCACGATCCCGCGCACATGTTTATGAATACTGGCTCGCAGATTGCGGGCCGTCCTAGCATGGGCTCATGGGTGACGTATGGACTCGGCAGCGAAGCCGAGGACCTTCCTGGCTTCGTGGTACTCGTCTCTACGGGCAAAGGCCGTTCGCCGCAGCCCATTGCGGCCCGCCAATGGAGCAGTGGCTTCCTGCCCTCTAAGCATCAAGGCGTCCAGTTGCGATCCAAGGGCGACCCCGTGCTCTACCTCAATAATCCGCCGGGCGTTTCCCGGGACACTCAAGGAAGCGACGTCGAGGCGATCAATGCGCTCAACCAGATCCGGGCCACGGCCGTCAGCGACACCGAAATCAGCACGCGCATCGCCCAGTATGAGATGGCTTTTAAGATGCAGGCCAGCGTACCGGGACTCATGGATGTCACTGGCGAATCGGCAAAGACCCTCGCACTCTATGGCTGTCAGCCTGGCGATGGCACCTTCGCCTCGAACTGCTTACTCGCTCGCCGCCTAGCCGAACGGGGCAGCCGTTTCATTCAGCTTTACCATCGCGATTGGGATCACCACAGCCTCCTACGCGAAGAACTCCCGTTGCGAGCCAAGGAAGTCGACCGCGCCTGCATGGCCTTGATTACCGACCTCAAGCAGCGCGGGATGCTCGAAGACACCTTGATTGTGTGGAGCGGTGAATTCGGACGCACCCCCATGAAGCAGGGCGACAAAGGCCCCATCGGACGAGACCATCATAACAAGGCCATGTCCATGTGGCTCGCGGGCGCGGGCATCCGTGGCGGCATGACGCACGGGGCGACGGATGAACTCGGCTACGCCGCCATGGATAAAATCTGCACCGTGCATGACCTCCATGCCACCATGCTCCAGCAGCTCGGCATCCGACATGATGCCTTCACCGTGAAATTCCAAGGCCTCGACGCCAAGCTTACCGGCGTCGAACCCAGTAAGGTGATTAAGGAGATTCTCGCTTAAGCGAAGTGGAAAAGGCGGCACGGTGACATGGGGCACGGGAGAGGCAGCGCTAGGCGTGTTCTTCGTTCTTGGTTCATTGTTTTTTGCAGCGGTCTCAAGGTAGGGACGGCATAGCCGCGAGGTGGAAGCGGTTGGCGGTTAGCGGTTGGGAATACAGACGAGGCAGCGGTAGAGAATAGGAAGTCGATCGAGTTGCGTGCGCCTGTGCGCG
>CAIKRN010000190.1 GCA_903829855.1 uncultured Opitutia bacterium | reverse complement strand
TGGCGGCATCGAAGGGCTTGAGAAAATCGTCGCCTTTACCGCGGTCGACCAAGAGCCCATTGGCCGCACCCCACGATCGAACCCCGCCACGTTCACGGGCATCATGGATTTACTGCGCGACCTGTGGTCGTCGCTACCCCTAGCGAAGGCTCGCGGGTACGGGCCGGGCCGCTTCAGCTTCAATGTGCGCGGAGGACGCTGCGAAACCTGTGCCGGCGAAGGTTCCGTGGCCTTGGATATGCAGTTCCTGGGTGAAACGTTTGTCGATTGCCCCAGCTGCGCCGGACGCCGCTTTAACCGCGAGACACTTGAAGTGCGCTTCAAAGGCCTGAGCATTTCCGATGCGCTCGGCCTCTCGGTCAGCGAAGCCGCGGAGGTTTTTAAAGCGCAGCCGCGATTGGCGGAAAAACTCCGTACACTCGGCGAGGTTGGCCTTGGCTACATCAAGCTCGGACAGGCCGCGAACACCCTCTCCGGTGGCGAAGCCCAGCGCCTAAAACTCGCCTCGGAACTCGCCCGCCGAGATCACTCCGGCCGCCTATACGTACTGGATGAACCTACGACGGGACTGCACTGGGATGACATCGCCAAACTGCTGGCGCTACTCGGACGTCTCCGCGACGCCGGCGCCACACTCATCGTGATCGAGCACCACGCCGACGTAATCATGGCCGCCGATTGGGTCATGGAACTCGGACCCGAGGGAGGCGCCAAGGGTGGCCAACTCGTCTATGCGGGCCTGCCTGAAGGGTTGCTCAAGCAGAAGGGGTCGCCGACAGGACGAGCCCTGGCGGGCGACGCGCAGCGTTCTTAGTTCGTTGTTCTTAGTTCTTTGTCAGAACCTAAGTAGACATCCTACAGCCTTGCGGAGATCAAGGCCGCGACGGAGTTCAGGTCCGCAATCTCCTCGGCGGTGAAATCGTAAGGCTGCATTTTACCAATCCCGAGCACGCCGATGACTTTACCATCGGTTCCGAGCACCGGAACCGCGAGAGCGCCTTGGACATTCGTCTTACGCGCATCCGGTTTGGCGACGCCGCCGAGATCTTCCTGCAGATTGCAGAGCTGGACGGCTTCCTTGCGTGAGGCCGCACAGCCGGCGATGCCTTTACCGAAAGGAATATTATCAATCTTAGGCAACAGCATCGCCTGGACCTGCGGCGGGATGCCGGCGTGCGCAATCAGGGTGAGAAGACCCGTCTGCGAATCAGTCCGGTGCATCGTTCCCGTGACGCATTCGAAATTATCAAGCGTGCGGGCAAGGACGGCGTTCCAGTCAGGAGTGCCAATGAGCAGTGCAGAAAGGCCAGCGGTGCGGTGAGTCATGATGGTAAAATTAGACAGCCCCGCGGGCCATGCGTTCCTTGAGCCAGACTAGGCCGGAGGCTTCGTCCCCAAAAACC
The DNA here is from genome assembly GCA_903829855.1 of uncultured Opitutia bacterium. Taxonomy (GTDB): domain Bacteria; phylum Verrucomicrobiota; class Verrucomicrobiia; order Opitutales; family UBA953; genus UBA953. The sequence continues at coordinate 936 of CAIKRN010000190.1, read as the reverse complement.
CCGTCCAACTGGGCTTCGAAGGCTTCTTCGAGCACAGACGAAAACCAACCGGCAGGCTTATGGCCCTGGGCGATAAGATGACGACCGAGGATAATCCGTTTGGGTGCCGAATCAGCGACCTGCAAGGCCTGGGCCCGCTCCGCTAGCCAGACCCCCTGAGGGGAAGCTTCACCTGGCCAGAGCGGCGGGCGTCCCTTCCGATCAGCGATATCGACGCGGATGAGTCGATCGATGCGCACCACCTTGGCGGCGAGTCGGCGGACGGCCGCATCGCCGGCCTTGGCTCGGAAAAGTTCGTGCGGTTGGGCATGCCAGCGGACCAAAGGGAGCACCGCCTCGAGCAGTTTCGTCTCCCGGGTGATCTGGCCGAGGAATTTTTCGGCGAGCGGCACGCTGGCTTCTTCGTGTCCGTAAGAATGGATCCGGCCGTCATGCGGTTCGACCTTCGTATGCGTGGCCTTACCGAAATCGTGCAGCAAGACGGCGAAGCCCACGATGAGGTCTTCATCGCGATCGCCGACGCGATCGCGGGCGTAAGCATCGAGACAGTGCAGGGTGTGATTCCAGACATCCCCTTCCGGATGCCATTCTGGATCCTGAGGCACGCCAATGATGGCCTGCAGCCCGGGGTAAAACTTCGTCCACCCGCAATTCTTCAGGAAGGCCAAGCCCACCGAGGGCTTGCGGCCGCGCAGGATGAGCTTCGTCCATTCTTCCATCAGACGCTCCGGAGGTAAATCGTCCTGCGACAGCGAGGCGCAGAGCGCGACGGTCTCAGGGGCGACTAAAAATTCGAAGCGGGCGGCAAACTGCATCGCACGCAGGACACGAAGCGGATCCTCGGAGAACTTTGCCGAGACATGACGCAGCACGCCCGCCTGGAGGTCGGCCACGCCGCCCCACGGGTCGATGATTTCGCCGGTCACCGGATCCCAC
>CAIKRN010000189.1 GCA_903829855.1 uncultured Opitutia bacterium | reverse complement strand
CGAACGGCCGATGGCCGAACCAAGCAGGCCTGCCTTAGCAGACTCATCGAGCAAGTGCTCGAAGCCCTCCGCAATCGCGCTGTTGGTCATACTCGTGAGCCAAAGGCGCTTGAGCGGCAGACGGCATTTCGCCAGTTGGTAAATATAATGCAGGATTAACTCACCCTCACGCCCTGCGTCACAGGCATTAACGACTGTGCCGATGTCTTCTCGACCCAGCAGCTTCTTGAGCAGCTTGAAGCGTTCGCCGTTATTGCGCTCACTAATGACGACCTTAAGGATGTCCGAACTGGCGGAACCATCAAACTTCTCAGGAAGAATCGGCAGATCCTTCAGCGTCCAGCGTTTGAACTTCTCATCAATATCCTGCGGGTCCTTCAAACGCACCACGTGCCCGATGGAAGAACTAATCACCCACTGGTCGTTCTCGAAGATCTCGCCCTGTTTGGCCACCTTGAGCACCTTGGCAAGATCCGCGGCCACCGAAGGCTTTTCGGCGATGACGAGGGTCTTCGAACCAGTAGGGGCGGACTCGGTGGACTTAGACTGGGAAGGCTTCTTGCGCATGCGTAGGATGATAACCGAATGTCAACCCGGTCACATCCCCTGCTCGGCGAAGGAGTCGTCGAGGGCGGCGATAAGAGTGGCGATAGTGGCGTCAGATTCGTCGCCCATATTGGAAATTCGGAAGGTCTTGCCCTTCAGTTTACCATAACCGCCGTCGATGACCAGTTGGTGGCGGGACTTGAGCGTCTTATTAAGGCGCTCCAGATCGGCGTTGCGGTCATTCTTGAAGCAATTGAGGCCGCGGGTGCCAAACTTCACTTCCGGCAGCAGCGAGAAGCCCTTGGCGAGACCCCAGGCACGCATCCGCTCATTCAGGCGGATATGCCGGGCGTAACGATTGTCCAATCCTTCGGCTTCAACTTCAATCAAGCGCTGCTGGAGACCATAGAAGAGGGAGATGCACGGGGTCGAAGGGGTCATGCCCTTGACGTGGTTATCATGAAACTCGATGAGGTCGAAATAGTAACCACGGTCGGACGCCTGCTTGGCGCGCTCACGGGCCCGTTCGCTCACGGCGAAGATTGCCAGGCCAGGGGGGAGGGCGAGGGCCTTCTGGGAACCCGTCAGGAAGATATCGATCCCCAACTCATCCTTCTTAATCGGGATCGTGGAGAATGAACTCACCGTGTCGGCGATGGAAATAACTTCTGGGAATTCCCGGACGACTGCCATGATGTCGGCAATGGGCGAGAGGGTACCCGTGGAGGTTTCGGAATGGATAAAGGTAATGCAGTCAAACTTGCCGGTGGCCAGAGCCTTGCGCACGGCATCAGGGTCGACGGGCTGACCCCATTCAAACTTGAGAGCTTCCGCATATTTTCCGCAGCGCTTGGCGACATCATTCCACTTGTCGGAGAAAGCGCCGTTCATGCAATTGAGCACACCCTTCTGGCAGACGTTACGCAAAGCACCTTCCATCACACCCCAGGCGGAACTGGTGCCCAGGTAAACGGGGTCCTGCGTGTAGAACATCGATTGCAAGCGAGGCTGCATGTCGTTGTACAGTTTGACGAAATCGCCGGAGCGATGCCCGATCATGGGTTTCCCCATGGCTTGGACGATCGAGTCGGAGATAGTAAGCGGTCCGGGGATATAGAGACGATAGCTCATCGTTGGAAGGTGGTAAGGAGGTCGACGGGGACTTCAGGGTTCTCCAGGCGGACAATCCGGCGGTTACCCTCGGCCAGGGTCGCCGTCTTCGGCTTCCAGGAAGGGGCTTGGGCAGGGTCAACCTCGGCAAAGGTCATGATCACCAGCAGGTCGCCAGGCTTGCCCAGATGGGCGGTGGCGCCGTTTAGGCAGACTTCGCGACTCCCGGCAGGGGCAGGGATGGCATAGGTCTCAAATCGCTCCCCATTAGCCAGATTCCCGACCAGGATCTTCTCATAGGGAAGCATACCTACAAGGGCCATAAGCTCGCGATCGACGGCCAAAGAGCCCTCGTAATCGAGACGAGCCGCGGTGACCTCGGCTCGGAGAAGTTTGGTGCGCAACAGGTGAACAAGCATGGCGCTGGGTCGTCCTTCTCAATCGGGATGCTTGCCTGCGTCAAACAACTTTGCATCAATTCGTCTATGTCCGCGAAGCACAGAGGGTTCCTTTCCTCGCTTGGAGAGTCCATTGCGGGCTTCGCCGTAGACGTAGTCTACGAACGCCGCAAGGGGGTGGGGGCCAAGCTTCTCGGGGGGGTGCTTCGGGTCCTTTCGTGGATTTTTGAGGTTCTGGTTCGCCTCCGGCTCTGGCTTTACCGCAATCGGCTCTTTCGGGACACCCCACTAGGCTGCAAGGTGGTCGTCGTAGGTAATCTGACGGTCGGCGGGACGGGCAAGACCCCGATTGTGCTTAAGATGGCACATGTTCTGGCAGGTCGCGGCCGCCGGGT
>CAIKRN010000188.1 GCA_903829855.1 uncultured Opitutia bacterium | reverse complement strand
GGGACGTAATGCCTTGCGGTTTATCCACCAGCAGGACGCCCGACGGCTCGTCGACCGAGTCGCTCATTTCGCGGAATATTCGCGATAGTGGGCGATGACGATGCCGAGAATCTTTTCGCGATCCTGCGGCAGGCGGCAGCCTTGCATATTGAAGCCGGCCGCCAGCATGTGGCCGCCACCGTTTAACTTCCCCGCACAGAGGTCTAAGCGAAGTTTCGGGTCGCGCCCACGCAAACTGCCGCGGATGCCATCGACGCCTTCTTCCATGAGTACGGCGATTTCGACGCCTTCGACAGAGCGGGGGAATTCGACCAGCCCCTCCTTGTCTTCCTTGCTCGTGCCGGTCGCGGCGTAGTCGGCCTGCGTAAGCTCGCCGGAGCAGATTTTTCCGTCCTCATGGAAAAGGATGGTGTTCAGGAAGCGCTTGGTGAGTTCGAGTTTGCCGCGGCTTTCCTGCTCGAAGACGCGGTAGTTGGCTTCGGCGGGATCGGCTCCGCGGCGGACGAGTTCGGCGATGATGGCAAAGACGTCGGCGGTGGTGCTGCGGTAGCAGAAGCGGCCAGTGTCGGTTAGGATACCCAAATGCAGTGCCTTGGCGGTGATGGTATCAACGTTGAGCCCCTGGGCCAGAGCGCCGGCGGCGAGGATGTGGCAGGTCGCGGCCGCTTCGCGGACGACGATGTTAATCTGAGCGTAGTCGGGATTGGAGGCGTGGTGGTCGATGTTGGCCAGAATGCCGAGGGGGAACTTGCTGAGCAGTTCCGTCCCTACCCGGGACGCATCGGCACAGTCGACGGTGAGGGCGATGCGATCGGTTGCGTCATAATCGGCGGCTTTGACGAACTTCACACCCTCGGCGTAAGGCACCAGGTTAGGGGGGATGCGATCGCGATTCACGCAGATGGCGTCAACGCCTTCAGCCAAGAGTATCCGGCAGAGTGCGGTCTGCGATCCGATGCAATCCCCGTCAGGGCGCATATGGCCTAATACGGCTATTTTTTGCCCTTTGAGCCCCTTGACGAGGTCTCGGAGGGCTTCGCCCGCCGCTTGCATGCTGATACCCATGGTTTTGCAAATGAACAAACACCTAGGGCCCTCAGCTGGCAAAGGCAAAAGGCAGGGTTATTACCAACATCGGGGGAACGCTTGAACCTGCGGATGGTTCGGGCATAGTCCCTGCTACCAACCCCGTACGGGCGTTTCGCCCAAACCCAACTTTATGGACAAGGACAAAAACAATAATTTCACTCCCCGCGCTCGCAAGGTCGTGGAACTCGCTCGGGCCGAAGCCCGCCGGTTCAACCACAACTATGTCGGTACGGAGCACATTCTCCTCGGCCTGATTAAACTCGGCGAGGGCGTCGCGGTCAACGTGCTCGGTCGTATGGGGCTCGACCTCAAGACGGTGCGTGGTGCCGTTGAGAAACAAGTCGGACCTGGTCCGGAGGAAGCGAAAGCCCCTGACACGATTCCCCTCACGCCGCGCGTACAGAAGGTCATGGCCCATGCGGTCACTGAGGCTCGTGCCCTTGGTCATGCTTATGTCGGCACGGAGCATATCCTCCTTGGCCTTCTCAAGGAAGGGGAGGGCGTCGCCGCCCGCGTGTTGCAGCAGCTCGATGTCGACCTCGAACGTTGCCGTAAGGAGATTCTGGCCGATATCGACCCGTCGGCCGCAGACGAATCTGAAAAGAAGGAAGGCGACACGCCGCCACCCTCGGAGGAATCTTCGGATGACGCGCCTCCTTCTGCTCGGAGATCCTCAGAAGAAGGTGGTCGCCCTGGCCGCGGCGAGCGCCTGTCGCTCCTGAAGACTTTTGGCCGCGATCTCACTGAGCTGGCAAAGGCGGGCGAGCTTGATCCCGTCATCGGCCGTAAGGAAGAAATCCGCCGCGTGGTGCAGATTCTCTGCCGCCGCACGAAGAACAACCCCGTCCTGATTGGTGAAGCCGGCGTAGGCAAGACCGCCATCGTCGAAGGGCTCGCTCAGGAAATCGCCTCGGGGGTCGTTCCAGAAATCCTGCTCGACCGTAAGGTCATCACCCTTGACCTCGCACTGATGGTCGCGGGTACGAAGTATCGCGGCCAATTCGAGGAGCGCATTAAGGGCATCATGGATGAGATCAAGCGCGCCAAAAATATCATCCTGTTTATCGATGAGATGCACACCATCGTCGGGGCCGGGGCCGCGGAGGGTGCGATGGATGCCTCCAATATCCTTAAGCCCGCCCTTTCGCGCGGCGAAATCCAGTGCGTCGGCGCCACCACGCTTTCCGAATACCGGAAGCATATCGAAAAGGACGCCGCCCTCGAGCGTCGCTTCCAGTCCGTCAAGGTCGATGACCCGACGCCGGAAGACGCCGTGCTGATTTTGCGCGGTATCCGCTCGAAGTACGAAGAGCACCACAAGTGTGAATATACCGACGCGGCCATCGAAGCCGCCGTCCGCCTTTCGCACCGATACATTACGGCCCGCCACTTACCCGATAAGGCGATCGACGTGATGGATGAAGCCGGCGCCCGGGCGCGTATCCGTTCCTTGAACCTGCCCCCTGATATCGACGCCGCCCAAGCTGAGGTCGATAAAATCGTGCAGCAAAAGGAAGATGCTTCGCGCAATCAGAAGTTCGAAGAAGCTGCGAACCTGCGAGACCAGGAGAAGAAGCTCCGGGCCAAGCGCGAGAAGATGCTCGAAGAATGGCGCAAGAAGCGCGACGAGAAGCGTATTGTCGTCGGTGAAGACGAGATGCTACACATCGTGGCGGATTGGACGGGCGTCCCTCTTAATCGTCTCGAGAAGAAAGAGACCAAGAAGCTCCTCGAACTCGAGAAGGATCTTCAGACGGCCGTAATCGGCCAGGACCGCGCCTGCGAAGTTGTCGCCCGTGCACTTCGTCGTTCCCGCGCTGACTTAAAGGATCCGCGCCGACCGATTGGCTCTTTCCTCTTCCTCGGACCGACCGGTGTCGGCAAGACGCTGCTGGCCCGCTCGCTCGCGGAACGCATGTTCGGCGAAACGGAAGCGGTCATCCAGATCGACATGTCGGAGTACATGGAAAAGTTCACCGTTTCCCGTCTCATCGGTTCGCCTCCCGGCTATGTCGGACACGACGAGGGGGGGCAGCTCACGGAGGCCGTGCGCCGCAAGCCTTACTCGGTCGTGCTCTTCGATGAAATTGAGAAGGCCCATCCAGATGTGATTCAGTTGCTGTTGCAGGCCCTGGAAGACGGTCGCCTGACGGATTCGCTCGGTCGCGTCGTCGACTTCCGTAACACGATTATCATCATGACCTCGAACGTCGGAGCCGATGTACTCCAGCGCAATAACTCGGTCGGCTTCGACGTTGGTGTCGATTCAACCCGTGATTACGAAAAATTGAAGGACCGTATCATGGATGAGACCAAGCGGGCCTTTAAGCCTGAGTTCCTCAACCGCCTCACGGACATCGTCATCTTCCAGCAGCTTGCCAAGGAGCACATGACGAAGATCGTCGACATCGAGGTCGCCAAGGTGGCCAAGCGCCTATTGGACCTCGGCGTGAAGCTTGTCGTCAATGAGGCTGCCCGTGCCTATCTTGTCGATAACGGTTGGGATGAGAAATACGGCGCTCGGCCGTTGCGTCGCGCCGTGGAGCGCCTCTTGGAGGATCCGCTTGCCGAGTCCATCCTGCGTGCCGACTACCATAAGGAAGAGCCAGTCATCGTTTCCGTGGGGGAAAAGGGCTTGGTGTTCACACAGAAGAAGAGTGGCGCGGATGCCGGTGCCTAAGCGATGAACCGTCCAGTCGCTGCAGGCCTCTTGGG
>CAIKRN010000187.1 GCA_903829855.1 uncultured Opitutia bacterium | reverse complement strand
GATACCATTGCGCTTGAGGGCTTGGGCCATGATGGCCGCTTCAGGCAGGCAGGCGTTATCGTAGTCGCCAATGACGTCATCCGTGGCCACCGGTGGGGCCGAGCCTGCGCAGCCGCTCAGGAAGAGGGCGCCAGCGAGGAGAATCACCGGTAGAAAAACGCGCGGATGCGCTGACCGGGCGCCTTCCATGCGGAGGGGATGTGGGGTCTTGTCGGGGTGTCCGCGGGAGGCGTCAGACGGGCGCTTTCCCGGACAAACAGCCGGCATCACCCGATGGGATGAAGCGTTGTTCATTCATACGATTATGCGGAAGCCCGCATTACCGCAACCCCCTAGGCCGGATTAGGTAATCATCCCTACTAGCGAAGGAAGGGTCAGGGCCACGTCACGACCTAGCCTGCCTTAGGTAGGGACCGCTGTCCTCAGCGGTCCGTTCGCCATGCGAGATCCGTGACTCCTGTGGGTCAACGGCGGGCTAGGGACAGCCCGCCCTACCTAGATGCACCGATGTATAGCGCCACGTGCTGTCGTTGGTGCGTCTCTGTCGTTCCCAGCCGCCAAACGCTAACCGCTGACACCTGTAATGGGTAGGTCAGGGCCACGTCACGACCTAGCCTGCCTTAGGTAGGGACCGCTGTCCTCAGCGGTCCGTTCGCCATGCGAGATCCGTGACTCCTGTGGGTTAACGGCGGGCTAGGGACAGCCCGCCCTACCTAGATGCACCGAGGGCAGCACGTGGTGCTGTCCCTACCTCATTACTACCGGTCTTTCTTCTCCTGCTCGAGGGAGGCCTTGATGGAATCGTTAAAGGCTTTGGTGCGCTCGGCGTCCGTCATTTCCGCGGCAGCAGGTGCCGAGCCCTGGTATTCTCCGCCGACCCAGCGCAGCTGGCGTACGCGGAGGCTATCCGCGTTCTTCCAGGAACTACTCGGGAGGGCGACTTTGACGCCATCTTTCACGACAGTCGCATGGCCGCTGATGCTCAGGTCGGTCAGGGTCGACCAATCTTTCAAGGGCTGGGCGCCCTTGGGGTCCGCGGGCTGGAAGTCTTCCAGGCTGAAGGTGAGTGTCATCCATCCGCCACTCGCTTTAATCGGCTTCGCGGCCACGTATTCGCCGGTGCCCGATCCGAAGGCACCCCAAGCGTTGCGCGTGACGGTCACGTAGAGGGTGGCGTCATTCACTGGGTTGATTTCAAAAGCGAGGCGTGCTCCCTGCGGGCCGCGCCAGAGCGGATCTTTCACTTTGCGGGTGGTAGCCAGCCAGTGATCAGGGTTGCCCCCGTTAAGGCGGAACCAGTCCTGCCAGCCATTCGCGCCCGCATCAATCATACGATCGCGTTGGGCGGTCGGGCGCACGCCGAGGGCCGCGAGTTTTGCTCCGGTGGTTACAATCATGCGCGAACTTAGGGTGAAGACCTCGCTAGATCCCACGCCTGGCAGGTTGGGGATTTTGCGATATTCTGTCGGCGTCTCGTAACTGACGTTGGCGAAAGCGAAGAGCGGATCTTGCGCCTCAAGCGTCGTGACAGTCGCGATCCACTTTGCGCCAGACTTGACGGCAGGTACGGTGCGCCAGAAGCGCGTTAATGCATGCGGGTCCGCGGAAACGTAGACGTGCACCGATTTAACCGCACGAGATTCGTCGGGCGTCACGGTGAGCGTGGCCTCGCCTTTGGCGGTCGGGGTGGTGAGTTGGAGTCCGGGTGACGGCGGCAAGGTGAACGTCCCCTTCAGGTAATGCTCGAACCAGAGCGTGGCCGTGAGGCTGAGGTCGTCGGAGTGCCGGTGATTGAAGTGTGGCGAGATGGCTAGGCCGAGGATGCGGTCGGGCACATCGCGCCAAGTGTAGGCAAAGTTATCGATGTGTGCGTGAAAGTCATTGGTCGGCGAGAACCACAGGGTGGGTACTTTGAGTCGCTCGATGTATTTATTTTCAGAGATGGTCGCCAAATCGAGGGCGGATCGTTTGGACGGCTGGGCACCGGGCGCGAGCGCGGGGTCGCCCGTAAAGTCGCCCGAGCCGCCACAGGAAGGCACGGCTGCTTTCACACGTGCGTCGATGCCCGTGACCATGGTGGTGAGTCGTCCTCCCATCGAGTGGCCGGTGACGCCGAGTTTGGTCGGGTCTACTTCGGGCTGTTGCTCGAGGAAGGTCAGGGCGCGACGCGCACCTAGGGCGACGAGGAACCAGTTGTCGTTGCGAGGTGAATCGATGGCATCGAGCGTGAAATCGTCGGGCGTCGTGCCGCCGGCGAAGTGGTTGGTCTTATTGCGCTGCGGCGGGTGGGTGGCGTCGAGCGAGCCCCAGTCGGTATTCGGCCCACCGTAAATCTTGCCATCGGCGAAGGTCATCTTGTTGCCGCCCCAATTGAGCGAGATGCCCGCATAGCCGAGTTTGGCGTTGGTTGTTACCGATGCGAGGCTGGCTGATTGGCCGCCGCCGTGGATCTGCAGGATGGCCGGCAGGTGCTTGGCGCCTTTGGGGAAGGCGTAGAACGCCGCCATCGTCGCAGGCTTACCTTTGAAAGTCCCGATGCGATAGCGGATGACGCGACAGACAATGCCGTCTTGCTCCCACTCTTTGGTCACCTCGACCTCGAGGGCTTCCTTGCGCGGATCGAAGCCTGCCCACAGCTCATCAAGGTTCTGCGGCACCTTGCCGTCTTTCAACGCAGGCAAGGTCTCAGCGCTCAGGTGCGTCAGCAGGGCCAGCAGGCAAAGCAGCGGGAATCTCATGGGGGTGAGGGAAGGATGGATGCTGTCCGAAGGGAGACCAGAGAGAAAGCGAATGGAGAGCACCACGAGCCGTCCTTGTTCGATGGGTAGGGTCGGGACCGCGTCACGACATAGTTGCCTCTAGGACAGCACGTGGTGCTGTCCCTACCCCCGCATCCAACCGATCAGCTTGCTGAACCAGCGGGTAGGTTTGGCGGCAGCGCCACGGCGTTCGCGTAGAAGGACGAGGATTTCCAGGCGGCCGAACATCGTCGCATAGTCGACGGGGGTCTGTCCGCCTTGGTCGGCGAGCGGGTCTGCG
>CAIKRN010000186.1 GCA_903829855.1 uncultured Opitutia bacterium | reverse complement strand
CAGGGATTCATCGGCACCCCGGAAAGCCTCGCCGGTGAAGACGACACTCGGGGTGCTCGTGTGAATTAACGCGCGGACGCCGTGGGTCTTACAGGCGTCGACGACATGACGGGTGCCGGTGATATTTATACGCAGGTAATCTTCCCAAGGGCCCCAGACGCCGGCCTTGGCTGCCACATGGAAGACGTAATCACACCCGGCCACGGCCTTGGTCACCGCCGCTTCGTCGCCCAGATCGCCTTGGTGAAATGCCACTTTCTCCGCGAGTTCGCCAGCCATCGGCGTCCGGCCCAGCACGCGCACCGCGTAGCCACGTGCCAAGCAGCGGTGGACAATCGCTTGCCCGAGGAAGCCCGCCCCGCCGGTGATAAGGACGCATGGAGGGCTCATGATTTCAAGTTGCTGAGGGGGTTGGCCCCGAGTTTCGCCGTCCACTCTTTAGCGAGCCGGAGCCGGTGAATCTTCGCATTATGGCGGACATCAACGGGCAGCGCGGGCTGGAAGACGAAGACTTTGACGGTGCTCGCCCAAGGGTTGTCCTTCGCCGCTGCCTGGAGCGTTTCGATGAAGCGCTCGCGCTCGCCGCTATTCACAGGGAAGTATCCAGCCTTAGGCTCAACCACGAGTGCAGGGACTTGATTGTTGCCCGTGCCTAAGCCGATGAGGGCGCAGCGTGCCACCTGCGGGTGCTGACGGAAAGCGGGTTCGATTACCTCGGTGGGCAGGTCGCCCGCACTGGCACGCACGCGTTCGACGCGGCGACCGAGGAAGAAGATCCGTCCTTCGGCGTCGAGTCGTCCGAGATCGCCCATGCGATGCCAGACCTTTTCGCCATCGATGATTTTCGCCAGGCGCGTGGCTTCCGGGAGTCGATCATATTCCCGGGTGACACTAGGTCCCGTCACAATGATTTCACCGATTTCACCGGTCGCGCATAGTCGAGCGGAAGCAATTGAGGTGATGGCGCCATCGGTCTCACGGATAATCCGGACTTCGACCCCCTTCACGGGTCGGCCTACGCAGGTGCCTTCACCGCGGAGCGCTCGTTGGCGTAATTCGCCGAGGAGTTCGGTGGATTCAATGGTGGTCGCGGGGAGGCATTCCGTGGCACCATAAGGTGTGTGAATGAGACATTGCGGAGCGACAACGCGGAGTTTGGCGAGGAGCTCCCCGGAGACTGGCGCTCCCGCGATGAGTAGGCGACGCAGTGAGGGCAGGCTGATTTTTCTCGCGTCACAGTAGTCGGCGATTTTGCCCCAGATGGCCGGTGAACCGAAGGACGTCGTGACTTTTTCCGCCAGTAGCGTCGCGACGATGGGGGCCGGGTTGGCCGCCATGGGCTTGGAGGGGTCGAGCAAGGGCGTGACGGTCGTCATGCGCAGGGCTGGATTGAAGAGCGCGAAGAGAGGCAGCATGGCCATGTCGACCTCGCCGGATTGGATGCCGAACGTCTCGCGGACCAATTCAATTTGGGCATCGAACATGCCGTGCGTGTAGCTGACGCCCTTAGGGGCTCCCGTGGAGCCGGAGGTGAAAAGGATCGCGGCCGGCGCGGTGGCGCTCACCTCGGCCAAAGGGCGGGGGCTCGTGGAGTGGCATTGCTGCAACTGGCGTCGCCAGCGAGAAGTCCCGACCGTGAGGCGAATGCGCAGGCTGCGAAAAGTCGCCAGCGGAAGTCGGCTGAGGAATGTCGCGAGGCGGAGGCCTACAATGGCTTCCGGCTGCGTCCTGCGGATACAGGCTTCCGTGGAGCGCCAGCCCATACCTGGGTCGATGGCTATCGGCACGGCCCCGAGTTTGAGTAATCCGAACATCCCCACAATCAGGTCGTGCCCCGGGCGGACAGCGAGCAGCACACGGGTGCCCTCTGTGATGCCTTCGGCGTGAAAGACCCTTGCGGCCGCGTCGCTTTCTTGATCGAGGCTTTTGAATGAGCGCAGCATATGGACCACCTTGCCGTCAGGGCCGATCGAAAGCGGGGACTTGGTGGCGAGGTCGTCCGGGCATTCGAGTGCGGCTTGCCTGAGATGCCGGGCGACGTTGCTTCGGGGTACGCTCATTTGCCTGTAAACGAAGAAGCCCCGATATCGGGGCTTCTGCAAGGGCTAGTTGACGGCTTAGTAGTCGGTCAGGGTGACGGCACCCCAGAGGAAGGTGATCCGGTCGCCTGAGTCATTACGACGGGTGTAGAACTCGTCGGTGCTTCCGCCCACGGTAATCGTCTTCTTGGGGGCATAGATGCCAGATTCCACTTTCACGATACCGAGGAAGTTGTGGCTAGGCTCGAGGGAGACGTTACGACCGTGGTTAGGGGTGTCGTAGGTGGTGCAACCGACCAGCGCGGCGGAAGCGATCAAGGTAGCAAGGGCGAGCTGCTTCATAGTGGGGTGGGCTGGGATGATTGGACGGGGGGAGGGGGCTGACAAGCCCGAATCATTCACGATACGCCCCAGTTTCGCCAAGCCATGAGTAACTCTGGTCCGCGGAAGAACCAAATGGCTCCGGCGATTGCCATGCTGGGGACGAAAGGCACCACCCCGCTATAGGCTTCGCCCTTTATTTTCGATAAAACCAAGGAAGGAAGAGCGGTGATGACGCCGATGATCGACCCGCCAAAGAGGCAGAAAAGGGCCCCTTGCCAGCCGCAATAGGCCCCGACGCCGGCACAGAGGATGATATCGGCCTCCCCCATGGCTTCTTGGCCAGCGATCACCGTGCCGACTGTTCTGATCCACCAGACTAAAGCCGTGCCGACAGCTACGCCCAGGAGGCTATCGATGAGTGCCCGGAAACGGTTCACGGCTTCCACAGGGTGGGCGGACTCGCCGAAAAGCGAGGGCACCAGCATGGCTAGGATGACACCTGTTCCGACGAGTGCAAAGTTAGGTGCGTCGGGCACGGTCATTTCATCGAGGTCGCAGCCAGCGAGTAGGATGAGTAGGGAGAGGAAGACCCAGGCGATCGCGACCTTGGGGCCGGCGAGCATCGTCCACGCTGCGACAAAGAGAAGCGCGGTGATGAGCTCCACGAGCGGGTAGCGCACTGAAATTTTGGCCCCGCAGCAACGGGCGCGGCCGCGGAGGCTCAGCCAGCCGACGAGCGGTAGGTTGAGCCAGAAGGGAATCGGCTGGCCGCAGGCACAGTGAGAGCCCGGGGTGACCACGGATTCCCCTTTGGGCATCCGGTGAATGCAGACGTTAAGGAAGCTGCCCACGCAGGAGCCGAGAATTCCCACCGTGAGGGTTGCGAGACCTGGGTGGAGGTCGGCAAAACTTTTTAAGTCGGCAAGGGTCATGGTTGAGCGGTTTTCTCGCCGAGGGCGGCACGCATGGGGGCGGCGGGAGGAAGGATGCCCGTCCACAGGCGAAAGGCGAGCGCTCCTTGCCAACGCAGCATCGCGCGGCCGTCGGCATGACTCACGCCATTAGCCTGAGCGTCCAATAACAATCGCGAAGGCGTCGGGCCATAGGTGGTATCGAAGACGAATTGCCCGGCTTTTAGAAGTGTCGCCGGAAAGGGGGAAGGGTCGGCGGCTTTTAAGCCGAGCACGGTGCAGTTCACGATGACGGCGTCGGCAGCGGGGGCTTCGATCTCGTCAAGGCTGGCGGCAGTCACTCGCGGGTCGTTGAGTGCATGGGCTAAGTCTACGGCGCGCTGCCGATCGCGATTGTACAGGCGAAGTGACGCGCACGTGGCATCAAGGCAGGCCGCGGCGACGGCGCGGGCGGCACCGCCAGAGCCGAGGAGGATGACTTCGCGGTGGCGGACGGTTGCGCCGGAGCTTTCGTGGAGGGCTTCAAGAAACCCAGCACCATCCGTGGTGTGTCCGTCCCAGCCTTCCGTCGTGCGCACCAATGTATTCACGGAGGCGGCCCTTCGGGCGGCTGGCGAAAGGCTATCGACCAGCGTGAGGGCGGCGATTTTATGCGGCACGGTTAGGTTCACGCCGATGAATCCCGCGGCATGGAGCAGGCGGAGGGCTTCAGGCAATTCGTCGGCGGTGATGTGCAGTCGGTGGTAGGAGAGTCCGCTGAGTTGCGGTTGCGTCGGTGCCAACGTAGCGATGGCAGCGTTGTGCATCGCTGGGCTAAGCGAATGGGCGATGGGGTCGCCCAGCACGCCGAGCTGGGGCCCGTTGAAGCGGGCCACGCGTAAGCTGGCGAGCGTCAGGGTCTCAGGCGCGCTCATCGTTCTTATCGAGTGCGTGGACAAAGCCCAAAAAGAGACGGCTGCTCCGGTCGTCGCCTTGGGCTTCGAATTGGGAGACGAGGTTACGACAGCAGCGCGCGAGCGTCTGATGCGTGGTCACGGGTTGCAGGAATGCCTCGTCTGCTGGCAATTGGTTATCGAGCAGGAGGAGTTGGACTTCGGCCCGCGTGCGGAAGGCTCCGCCTTCGTAGCAGTCGATGTAGAGCGGTTCGCGTCCGCGGAAGACGCCGACCATGAAACGTCCCGGCAGGCCAACGGGCTCGACCGGGAGGCCGAGGCGACGGGCAACGAGCAGGAAGATTAAGCAGAGCGAAATCGGAATACCACGGCGGCTTTGGATGACCTGCGAGAGTAAGGAGGAAGAGGGGACGGCGAAACTCTCCTGCGCGCCGCGGTAGCCTTCTTCGCCGAAAATCACCCGGCAAAGCAGGCGGCATTTGGCCCTTACATCCAAGGGCTCAGCCATCAGTTCGCGGGTCCGTGTCGCCAGGCGATCAAGCTCGGCGGCGTAGGCGTCGTCGTTTAGGGCAGGGTTGGTGGTGCGCTCGAGGAGGAGGCATGCTTCCTCAAGGTCGCATTGGCCGTCACGCAAGTGTGTGAGGAACGATTGGGCCGCCGCTTCAGGTGTGCGTAAGTCGACCAGCAGGACCTTGGCGTGAGCGGCCAATGACTCGTCGTGCGTCAGCGTTTCTAGCCAGAGCACTCCTTTGAGACCCGCTGCCTTGATTTTGGAGAGCACGGCCTGCCGGACGACCGGTGAGGGGTCGTCTAGGAGGCGCTCCAGGGTCGCCAGCTCCGCATCGTGCGTCATGTGGTATTTTTACCCGCAACGCTCTACGCTGGGCAACAAGGGACTAGTGATTCACCGGTCTTTTATGGATTGACGACTCATCAAACGAAGAAGCGACAACGCGTCCCTCCCGCGACGAGATGACGCGTCGCTGTCTCGGTCGTTTTTTAGCTAAAGGCGAAATGTGGGCCGATTCGCTGCTCTTGCGGGGGTTCTTGGTTGGAACGTTTTCTGCACCTACCCCAGCATGACAACCCCTTACGGCAACCTTACCGAAAAGACTTCCGAGGCCCTGCAGCAGGCTCAGGGCATCGCGATGCAACGTCGGCATCCGGCGCTCGAGCCTGCCCATATCCTCCAGGCCTTGCTTGATCAGGAGGGTGGCGTCGTGGGGTCTCTTTTCCGCCGAGCGGGCAAGGACGAGGCGGCCTTTGCTTCGGCTGTGACTGGCCAGCTCGCTCGTCTGCCTAAGCTCGCGCAGTCTGCGGGCCAGCCGTCACTGTCCGCGGAGACGCATGAACTTCTGCTCAAAGCCAAGGAAGAGGCGGCGGGGATGAAAGATGATTTTGTTTCAGCAGAGCACGTGCTGCTCGCGCTGGCCGAGTCTTCTTCCCTGCGGTCAGTGTTTACCTCTATCGGTTTTGAGCGCAAAGCTATCCTGGCGGCACTGCAGGCCGTGCGTGGTTCGCAGCGGGTGACCACGGCGAATCCCGAAGCCACTTACGAGGCACTCGCCAAGTACGGGCAGGACCTCACCGCCTTGGCTCGCACGGGTAAGATGGATCCGGTCATTGGCCGCGATGAGGAAATCCGTCGCGTCATCCGGATTCTTTCCCGCCGCACGAAGAATAACCCCGTACTGATTGGTGAACCTGGTGTCGGCAAGACCGCCGTGGTCGAAGGGCTGGCCCAGCGCATCGTCAATGGTGACGTCCCGGAGAGCTTGCGCGATAAGGTGCTCTTCTCGTTGGACATGGGTGCGTTGATTGCGGGAGCCAAGTACCGCGGCGAATTTGAGGAACGTCTCAAGGCTGTCTTGAATGAGGTTAAGTCCGCCGAAGGCGGCATTCTATTGTTCATTGATGAGATGCACACCCTGGTCGGAGCGGGTAAGGCCGATGGCGCGATGGATGCGGCGAATCTCCTCAAGCCCATGCTGGCACGCGGAGAGCTCCATTGCATTGGAGCCACGACACTCAAGGAGTTCCGTGAACACGTGGAGAAGGATCCCGCCCTCGAGCGCCGTTTTCAGCAGGTCTTGGTGGATCCGCCCAGCGTGCCGGACACGGTTTCCATTTTACGCGGACTCAAGGAGCGTTTCGAGGTGCACCACGGGGTGCGGATTGAGGATGCCGCTTTGGTCGAAGCCGCGACGCTGTCCGACCGCTATATCACTGCCCGGTTCCTGCCGGATAAGGCCATCGATCTCATCGATGAGGCCTGCGCCCAAATCCGCACGGAAATCGACAGCGTGCCTTCTGAGCTCGACGCTTTGAATCGTCGCGTGCTCCAGCTAGAGGTGGAGGAATCTGCCCTCAAGCATGAGAAGGACGACGCCTCCAAGGCTCGTCTCGGCGTGCTCCGGAAGGAGCTTGGGGCGGCGCGCGAAGAGCAGACTGCATTCCGCGCTCGCTGGGTGGCCGACAAGGAAGCCGTGACCAAGGTGCGTGCTTCGCGCGAGAAGCTCGAGATTGCCAAGGCTGACATGCTCAAAGCTGAGCGCGCGGGCAAACTTGAGGAGGTCGCCAAGCTGCGCTATGGGACGATTCCTGAACTCGAAAAAGAAGTCACCAAGCTCGAAGGTACGGCCAAATCCGCCACGGGTCTTTTCCGCGAGACGGTCACGCCCGAGGAAATCGCTGAGGTTGTCGCCCGCTGGACGGGCGTGCCGGTGAGCAAGCTGCTCGAGGGCGAACGCCAGAAGATTTTACGCCTAGCGGATAATCTTAAGGCCCGCGTGGTGGGCCAAGAAGAAGCCGTGCGGGTGGTGGCTGAAGCCGTCCAGCGCTCACGTGCGGGAGTTCAGGATCCGCGGCGCCCGGTGGGCTCGTTTCTCTTTCTTGGGCCGACCGGTGTTGGCAAGACGGAGCTCGCCAAGGCCTTGGCGACCGAACTCTTCGACAGCGAGAAGTCGATGATCCGCATCGATATGTCGGAATACATGGAGAAGCATGCCGTCTCGCGCCTCGTTGGTGCGCCTCCCGGCTACGTCGGTCACGAGGAAGGCGGCCAGCTCACCGAAGCACTCCGCCGCCATCCCTACGCCGTGGTGCTCCTCGATGAGGTCGAGAAGGCACACCCGGAGGTCTTTAATATTCTGTTGCAGGTACTGGATGATGGCCGCTTGACCGACTCCCAGGGCCGCACGGTCGATTGTCGCAACGCCATCTTCATCATGACTTCGAACATCGGCAGCCGGCATATCGCCGAGCACGCCGGCTTCGGACTCACCGACAGTGTCCGTGAGTCGGTGATGGCCGACCTCCGCGCCCATTTCCGGCCCGAATTCCTGAATCGCATCGACGATATCGCTCTCTTTCAGCCACTCGGCCATGAGCAGGTGGCCGCCATCGCTGCCATTATGCTCCGCGGCCTCAACGAGCGACTCGCGACCAAGCGGATCCGCCTCGATTTTGACAAGACCGCACTGGCACTCATTGCCGAGCGCGGCTTCGATCCGGTCTATGGAGCGCGCCCCCTGCGCCGCTATTTGCAGCGTGAAGTCGAGACCTCGCTCGCCAAGGCCATGTTGGCGGGGGAAATCCCTGAGGGTAGCCTTGTCCGTGTGAAACGGGATAAGGATGGCCTAGCCTTCGACGTCAAGGCGGGTGGGTTTTCGGATTGAAGACGGGCGGTGCCCGTGGAGTCTCTCGGCATGACTGCACCGCGCATCCGCTGCGGGGTGGCCGGCACGGGTTCGCTCGGCCAGCACCACGCCCGCATCTACTCGACGCTCCCCGGGGCTGAACTCGCCGGCATCTTTGAGCCGAACGATGCTCGGGCCGCGGAGATTTGCGCGAAGCATCATTGCCATCGGTTTGCGACGTTGGAGGAAATGGCCGCTGGTTGCGACGCCGTGAGCGTCGTGGTGCCAACCAATCACCATGCGGCTATCGCCCTGCCGTTGCTCGAGAAAGGCGTCCACCTTCTCATCGAGAAGCCGATCTGTGTGACGCTCGAAGAGGCCGCTCAAATCCTGGATGCGGCGGCGAAGGCGGACCGCATCGTGCAAGTCGGGCATATCGAGCATTACAATCCGGTCATGTCTTACCTCGAGAAGGCCGTGACCGACGCCCGCTACATCACCGCTGAGCGCCTAGCGCCCTTTACGCCGCGCGGCACCGAGGTCGGCGTAGTCCTGGACCTCATGATCCATGATATTGGCATTGTCCTTCAGCTTGCGAATTCGCCGGTCGAGCGAATTGACGCCGTCGGCGTTTCGGTGGTCACGAAGACCGAGGATATTGCGAACGCCCGCATCGCTTTTAAGAATGGCTGCGTCGCCAATCTCAGCTCCAGTCGTGTCTCGCTGAAGAAGAACCGTGAAATCCGCGTGTTCCAGACCGGAGGCTACCTTTCTATCGATTTCATGGGGCAGAAAGGCCACACTGTCCGCGTGGATCCGACGGCGGAAGGGGGTTTCGCTAAGGAAGAAATTCCGATTGAGAAGGGAGAGCCGCTCGCCATCGAACTTGCATCGTTCACCGCATGTGTCCGGGACCGTAAGAGCCCGAAGGTCAGTGGCGAACTTGGCCGTTCCGCCTTGGAGGTCGCCATCCGTATCACCGAACAAATCCGTGCCGGCATGGCACGCAAATGAGCGCATTCCCCCGCATTCCCGCGGCCTTCGATCGTCCTCGCTCTGGCGAAGTCGATGTGCTGGTCGTGGCGGGTGAGCATTCGGGGGATCAGCATGCGGCCAAGGTGGTGGCTGAATTGCTTAAGGCGCGGCCAGGTTTACGGATAGCTGCATTCGGCGGGCCGGATCTCCACGTTGCCGGTGCTCAACTGCTCTTCGACATGACGGGCTTCTCGGCGGTGGGGATTGTTGAGGTGCTGGCTGCTTACCCGTTTTACCGTCGCCTGTTCTCGCGGATGGTCGCTTGGACCCTGAAGTGGAAGCCCAAGGTCGTGATGCTGGTGGATTACCCCGGACTCAACCTCCGCCTCGCCAACGAGCTGCGCAAGGCGGGTCTTTCGCGCGCAGGCTTCGGAAGCACGGCGGTCATCCAATATGTGAGCCCGCAGTTGTGGGCCTGGAAGCCCAAGCGACGTTTCACCATGGCGCGCGACCTGGACAGCGTGGGCACCATTTTCCCGTTCGAGCCGGCTTGCTACGCCGACACCAAACTCGATGCACGCTTCGTGGGGCATCCTTTCGCCGAGCCGGATCATCAGCATGGGCTGAAGTATGATTCCGCTGGCCCAGTGCTGCTCTTGCCGGGAAGTCGCCCCAAGCCTGTCCGGAAGATCTTCCCTGCCTTAGTCGAAGCCTACGCCGAGTTTCGGAAGCATCATCCGACCCGCCGTGCGTTGGTCTTGCACACCGGGGGCGAGGTGCACGCCGAACTATACCGTCTCCTCGCCGAGTATGGTGACGCGGCGAAAGGGATTGATCTTCGTCCAGTCTCGGAGGGGCCGGCCGCAGGCTGTGCAGCGCTTGTCAGTTCCGGGACCATGTCGCTTACCGTGGCCCTCGCGGGTATCCCTGGTGCCGTCGTCTATCGCGCCAATCCACTTACGTGGGTGGTCGGTCGGCGGCTGATTGCTGGGCGGGTGGACAACCTCGGTATCGCGAACATCTTGCTCAAGCGCCAAGCTTGGCCGGAGTATCTCCAGTCAGCCTGCGAGCCTTCCGCCTTAGCTGCGCGGTTACGCGAGTGCGTGGAGTCGCCTGGCCCGCGCTCACAGGCACTGGCTGATTCCGGTGAACTTATGAAGATGCTTTCGGCTCAGTCTGGCTCAACGCCCGCCGAATGGGCGGCATCCTTTCTGCCCGCGTGAGCAAGCCCTTGGCGATCGCGGTGCTGGGTTGTGGTTACGTCGGGGCCGAGTTCGCCCGTCTGGCGAAGCGCTCCGGCCATCAAGTCCTCGGGGTTGTGCGTTCGGAGTCCTCGCGTGATCGCCTGCGTAGCGAAGGTTTAAGCGCCCAGGCTTTTGATATCTTTACGGGCGACTGGTCGGACTTGCCGGCGCGTTTCGACGCCGTGGTCTACGCGGCCAGCACCGGCGGTGGGGGTCCGGAGGCCTATGCCCTCGCTTATGATATCGGCGTGCACCGAGCACTCGCTTGGGCGAAGTCCGTCGGGGCGACGAGTTTCATCTTCACCAGTTCCACGGGTGTTTATCGGCAGGATGATGGTGGCGTGGTCAACGAAGAGTCTGCAGTGGGCGGTACGCCGACCGCCGATGCGATTCTTGCGGGCGAGCAAGCTGTACTCGCCTCGGGGATTGCGCGTGCGCGCGTGTTGCGCTTCGGTGGATTATACGGACCGGACCGTCATCATCTCGTGGACCAATTACGTCGCGGTGAAAACGTCATCGGTGGGCGGGTGGATCACTCTATTAATTATTTACATCGTAATGATGCCGCCACATCGGTGCTCGCCGCGATGAGCGGCGGCCCTTTGGGTGCGCGCGTTTACAACGTCGGCGACGGTCAACCCGTGACAAAAGCTGAACTTGCTAAGTGGATCGCGAAACGCCTCGGCCAGCCTGAGCCAGTATTCAATCCCGCGGCACCCGCGGGTCCGCGCGTGGCCAAGGGTGGCAGGACTCAGCCCAACCGAGTTGTCGCTACGGCTAGAATTAAGGCCGAATTAGAGTGGAATCCGCAGTTTGCGGACGTTTTTCAGGGTCTTAGTCAGCTATTCTGAGCCGTTTTCCTGTCTGCGGGTAGGGAGTTTAAGGCACTTTCTTCACCCCTCTGACATCATTCTGTAACAATAGAATGAGATAGTCCCGTCGCATAACCGCACCAACACTCATAACCGCACCAACACCCATGAATAGCACCCTCAAGTCCATGCTCATCGCCGCTGCCGCCATTACGTCGGTTTCTGCGTACGCCCAAGACAAAGCCACCCTCGACCTCCTCGTGAGCAAGGGCCTGATCAGCTCGGAGGACCGCGCGAAGACCCTGGAGAAGGGCTTCCAGAACTCCGTCGACGCCCAGAAGTCGGTTTCCCTCAAGGAAGACACCACCAAGAACTTCACCCTCGGCGCCTACTTCCAGACCTTCTACGAAAACTTCGCCTACAGCCAGAGCGCCGGCGGCGTCTCGTCCTCGAACTACCGCACCCAGAGCGGCTTCATCATCCGCCGCCTCTACCTCACCCTGAACGCCCAGCTCGGCGAAGGCTTCTCGTCCGACATCTCCTACGACCTCTCGGGCCAGTTCCCCTCCACCGCCTACAACCTCGACCGCGCGATCCTGACCAAGGCCACGGATTGGGGCACCATCGACGCCGGCTGGAAGAAGGTCACCTGGGGCATCGAAGAAGTGCCGGTCTCCTCGATGTTCAAGGACGGCTCCTCCTCCTCCAACCTCTACGGCATCGAGCGCAGCAACGCCGACCGCTACTGGCAGGAGAGCGAGAACGGCTCCGGCTCCAACGGCAGCTCCTCCGGTCGCCGCCTCGGCCTCGGCTTCCACCACCTCGGCCTGTTCTACAACAGCAACAAGACCTCGAACGGTTTCGAATACGGCGCGGCCGTCACCGACGGTGCGTCCTCCTACATCATGGCGCCGACCAAAGGTAACAACAACCTGAACTACTACCTGAACGCCCTGTACAACTACAGCACCGACTCCGACCACAAGGTCTCGGCCGGCGTGAACTTCGGAGACGCCAGCTACTACAACACCACGACCACCGCGCTCCAGGTGTCCGCCGCCCGCATGAAAGGTTACAACCCCTTCGTGATGGCCAAGATCGGCAACCTGACCCTCCAGGCGCAGTACATGAGCACCAAGGTGAACGGTTCGGCCGACGCCACCCTGAACACCGCCGCCTATTCCGGTGACCACACCCCGACGGGCCAGACTTACATCGCCTCCTACTACTTCACGCCGAACTGGGAGGGCGTCCTCCGCTTCGACAAGCTGAACACCGACGGCCGCGGCGTGCAGATCGGGGACGTCGTGCGCGACTTCGGCGTCACCGCCGACACCACCACCGGCAGCGCCGGCATCAGCGGCTCGACGTTCAACACGGTTGATTCCTACTACCTCGGCGTGAACTACTACTTCAGCCTGATGGCCGGTTCCAAGGAATACGCCGGCAAGAACGCCAAGATCATGGTCGGCCTCCAGCAGTCCAAGTTCAAGGACGTCCTCGGCACCTCCCCCGTGCCGGGCAACAGCGCGACCGTCCGCGAACTCCGCGTCTGCGCCCAGCTCGCCTGGTAACTCGGGCCGCGGGCCCCTTGCCCGCCGGAAAACGCTTCATACCGGGGCCGACGCAAGTCGGCCCCT
>CAIKRN010000185.1 GCA_903829855.1 uncultured Opitutia bacterium | reverse complement strand
GCGCCGCAGACGATTTGGCGGATCGCGCCGTCGCCCACGTCGACCTGACAGACGCTGAGACGATCGGCCTTCGGGTGCTTATCGAAAGACTTAATCTCGCCGACCACCACAAGGGGCAGCGGGGCGAGGCCGAAGGTCGTGACCGACTCCACCTCGAGGCCGAGCATCGGGAGGACTTCCGCGACGCGTTCGGCGGTGACGCCGGCGAGGTCGAGGTGACGGGAGAGGGCTTGGAAAGAAACTTTCATGGCTTAGGCGAACTGGCGCAGGAAGCGCGTGTCGTTGTTGTAGAAGTGGCGGATGTCGTCGATGCCGTGGACCAGCATCGCGATGCGTTCGAGGCCGAGGCCGAAGGCGAGGCCCGACCATTCGTGCGGATCGAGACCGCAGAGCTCGAGGACCTTCGGGTCGACGAGGCCGCAGCCCATGATTTCCAACCAGCGATTGGAAAGGCGGCCGAGGTTAGGTGAGCGCAGGTCCATCTCGAAGGACGGTTCCGTGAACGGGAAGAAAGACGGACGTAGGCGGATCTCGGCGTCGGCGCCGAAGGTTTCCTTCACAAAGAAGTCCAGGACGCCGCGCAGATCGGCCAGCGTTACATGGCGGTCGATCCAAAGCCCCTCGACTTGGTGGAAGTTAGCGGAGTGCGTGGCGTCAACCGCGTCGCGGCGGAAGCAACGACCTGGAGCGACGATGCGGAAGGGTGGCTTGCGCGTGAGCATCGTGCGCACTTGGACACTCGAAGTGTGCGTGCGCAGCAGAATCGCTTCCTCGCCTTTCCGCGGAGCGTCGGCAGAGCGGAAGGACTTCGGCATGTACAAAGTATCCTGCATATCCCGGGCGGGGTGATCTGCCGGCGTGTTAAGAGCGTCGAAACAATGCCACTCCGTCTCAACCTCGGGACCATCGGCGACGACGAAACCTAGTTTCCGAAAAGAGGCTAAGATACGTTCCCGGGTCCGGCTGAGCGGATGAAGGGAGCCGACGGGAGCGTCGGGGCTCGGCAAGGTCGGATCGACGGACGCACCGAGTGCGGCGGCGATTTCCGAATTTTCAACCTTCACCAAAAGAGCCGCGATCAGTTCCTCGACGGACTTCTTCGCCTCATTGATGAGCTTGCCCACGACCGGGCGCTCTTCTTTGGAAAGGGTTGCCATGCCCTTCATCACCTGGGTGAGGGAGCCGTTAGGGCCGACGACGCGCGCCTTGAAGGCCTCCAGTTCGGCGCGGGTGGCGACGAGGGCGGCTTCCTGGGTGGCGGCGGCGACGAGTTGGGCGAGCTGCTGCTGCATGGATTGATTTGTGTGTTGGCGGGGAAAGTCGGCAAGCGAAAGCACCTTAAAACAAAGAAGCCCCGGAGGGCCGGGGCTTCGTGGGAGGACGGTGAAGTCGTCTTAAACGAGGGCGGCCTGGGCCTTCTTGACGATCGCTTCAAAAGCGGGGGCGTCATGGATGGCCAGTTCGCTCAGATTCTTACGGTCCATCGTGATGTTAGCCTTTTTGAGGCCAGCGATCAGACGGCTGTAGGAAATGCCGAGGGGACGGCAGGCGGCGTTAAGACGCACGATCCAAAGCTGACGGAACGTCGACTTGTTCTTGCGGCGATCGCGATAAGCGAATTTCTGCGCGCGCTGAACGGCCTCGAGGGCGTAGACGTACAGACGGGATTTATTTCCGAAGTAGCCCTTAGCGGCTTTGATCGCGCGCTTCTTTCGGGCCTTGGTGGCCGGGCCATTGGTTGCTCTAGGCATGTTGGTATTTGGTTTTGGTTTTGGTTAGATAGCCTCGGGGTCGCCTTAATGAACACCCGTTCGGCTAAAAATAGGATCTTCGATTTAGGCGAAGGGCATCGAGGCCAGCATCTTCTTCTCGAAGCCGGAGTCGACGCGCTTGGACTTATTGGCGCGACGACGCTGCTTGCGGGACTTAGCGCTCAGCAAGTGGCGGGTGTTGGAGGAACGGCGCATCACTTTGCCGGTACCGGTCACCTTGAAACGCTTGGAGATGGACTTGCGGGTCTTTTGCATGGCGGAAAGGGTCGGAACAAAGG
>CAIKRN010000184.1 GCA_903829855.1 uncultured Opitutia bacterium | reverse complement strand
GCGTGGAGCGAGCCGCAACAGGGCTGGACTGGAGGGGTGTGGACTTCGCAGCCATTGGCTAGGAGCACGTCCGCCGTGTCGCGGTTGATGTCGGCAAAGACAAGGTCTTGCACGCAGCCGGTGAGTAGGGCGACGCGGTGCTGTTTCTTGGCAGGGCTCTCGACGGGTCGGATAAGTTGCGGCGAGAACTTCGTCGCGATCGTCGGGCACTGGGGCTCGAGGCGACGGAGATCTTGCGGCAGCAGTTTGGTCAGGCCAAGTTTGCGGCAGGCGGTCTGGAGGCCGAGCCGTTGGTAAAGCCAGAGCAGTCGGCCGGTGAAGCGGAGCAGGCGCGGGCGCATGAACAGGCCGCGGATCGTGACCGTGCGCCAGAAGCGGCTGGTGAAGGTCTGGTTGAGGCCGGCGGACTGGACTTCGGCGCGGGCGGTCTCGAGGAGATTGGAATAATCGACGCCGGCCGGGCAGGCGGTCTGGCACGCCAGGCAGCCGAGGCAGTAACTCATCTCATCGGCGAAGGCGGGGCTGAGGGTAAGTTCGCCGTCGGCCACGGAGCGCATGAGCGAGATGCGCCCACGCGGGCTATGGCGCTCTTTCTTGGTCGCGTCGTAAGTCGGGCAGGCCGGGAGGCACATCCCGCAATGCATGCACTGCTGGAGGATCGAGTAGTCGAGAAGCTTGAGCGAAGGCTTCATCCCTCAATCGAAGATCTTGCCCGGGTTGAGCAGGTTCTGCGGATCTAGAGCCCGCTTGATCTCGCGCATCAGGTCGTGGCTGTTCTCGCCGACCTGGCGGCGGAGCCAGGCTTTCTTCGCGAGGCCGACACCATGTTCACCCGTGATGGTGCCACCGAGCGCGAGGGTCTTGGTTACAATCTCCTCGAGGGCTTCGTGGACACGGGCCATTTCATCGGCATTCCGTTCATCGGTTAGGAAGGTTGGGTGTAGATTGCCGTCGCCCATGTGGCCGAATGTCCCGACGAGCAGGTTATGCTTCTTCGCGACTTGAGCGATGTAGCCGACCATCTCGGCGAGCTTGTCGCGCGGGACGGTGACATCTTCGAGAATAGTTGTCGGGCGAACGCGGGCGAGGGCCGAGAAAGCGGCACGACGTGCCGTGGCGAGCTTCAGGGCTTCTTCGTCGTTCTGGGCGACGCGGACGTCGCGGGCACCATGGGCGCGGGCGATGGCGAGCATCTGTTCGGCTTCATCGGCCACCGCGGCGGGATGCCCGTCGGTCTCCATAAGCAAAAGGGCCTCGCAATCGCGGGGCAGGCCGATCTTGGCGTAATCCTCGACGCATCCGATGGTCATGCGATCAAGGAATTCCAACGTGCAGGGGATGATCTTGGCCGCGATGATGGCCGAGACGGTGTTCGCCGCGTCTTCCATGCGATCGTAGCTCGCGAGCATCGTGCGGCGGGCGGCGGGGCGGGGGACGACTTTAAGTAGGACTTCGGTGATGATCCCGAGTGTGCCCTCGGAGCCGATGAAGAGGTCCTTCATCGAATAGCCCGCGACGTCCTTGACGCACGCGTTGCCGAAATGGGCAATCCGTCCGTCCGGCATCACGACTTCGAGTCCCATGACGTAATCGCGAGTTACACCATATTTCAGTCCGCGCAGGCCGCCGGAATTCTCGGCTACGTTGCCACCAATGGTGCTGATCTTCATCGAGCCCGGATCAGGCGGATAGAAGAGGCCGTGCTTATTGGCGGCAGCATCGATGGCGGCAGTGATCGCACCGCACTGGGCGCGGACGGTGAGATTAGCGGCGTCGACCGAAAGGATGCGGTCCATCTTCACTAAGCAAAGGACGAGGCAACCGGCGGACGGTACGCTGCCGCCACTAAGGCCGGTGCCGGAGCCACGGGTGACCACGGGCATTTTATTCTCCGCCGCTAACTTGACCACCGCGGCGATTTCTTCGGTCGAACCGGGCAGCACGACGACGCCGACCGGGCTCTTGAGGGCCGCCGTGCCGTCGAAGCCATAAGGGATGGTGTCTTCCGGGCTCGTCAGCACGTTCTCGGCGCCGACGATTTCGCGTAGGCGGGCGAGTAAGGCTGGGTTGAGCGCGGACACGGCAGGCTCAGATGAGCTTCAGGGCTTCGTCGACCGACACGTTGCGATGCACCATGGCCATGAGCGCCTGCGTGATGCCACGCGGGTTGGGATGCTGGATGACATTGCGACCGTAGACGATGCCGGAGGCTCCCTGCTTGAGCAGGCCTTCGGTGCGGACGAGGATTTCCTTATCGCTCACGCGACCACCGCCACGCACGAGGACGGGAATGCCGGAGGCGGTCTCGATGACCTTATGGTATTGCGAGACGTCATCGGTCGGGTCGGCCTTGATCACGTCGGCGCCGAGTTCGACCGCCTGACGGACGAGGTGAAGGATCTTTGTCAGATCGCCATCGACCATGTAGCCGCCGGCAATCGCGTTGGGCTGGAAGACGAGAGGTTCGACCATCATTGGCATGCCGTAGTAATCGGCCTGCGGCTTGAGCTTGATGATGTTTTCGATGCACTGCGCGGTCACGTCGGGTGCGCCGGGAATCTGGAAGAGGTTCACGCAGACGCAGGCGGCATCGAGGCGCACGGCCTGCAGCATCGTTTCCTCAATCATCAGGCTGAACGCGGTGGCCGGGAGTTCCTTGCCGTAGACATTGGCCGTGTCGGTACGCAGGACGAGGGCCGGCTTCTGTTTGCCCGGGACGGACTGCAGGTGGCGGGCCTGGCCGACGGTCAACTGGATGGCGTCGGGTCCAGCGTCGACGAGCGTCGCGACGACTTGGCGCATGTCTTCGATCCCCTGCAGGAAGCCGGGCTGATTGAAGAAGCCGTGATCGACGGCGACGTCGAAGCAGCGCTTGGACGAGGCGTTGAAGAGGCGGTTGAGGCGATACTGCTTCATGAGGGGGCGGTGAGGGTGGGGCTTACTTCAGCCCCATGATATGCTTCAGGATGTAGAGCTCGAGCGCTTCGTAGTCGCGGGCGTCGCGATACTGTTGGACGAGTTTCTGGTCTACGGTGCGGACCTTGGTGACGAGTGCAAGGAACAGCTCGCGGCTATTCTTCAAATGGTCGGTCACCGGGTACCCGCGCTGGGTGCGGATGGCCTTGACGTCCAGGCCGATGAATTCGCCGCGGTTACCGTAGCCGGACTCCTCGAGGACGCGGACCTGGTTGAAGGCCGCGCGGAGGTTAGCACCGCCGAAGTTCTTGTCCTGGTCGTATTTCAGGCCGTTCTGGTCGTTGAGGTGAACGCTCGCGAGCTTGTCATGGGCGAGGGCGAAGGCCATCTCATCGCTGGCATCGAGGCCAGCCAGCATGGCGTGGGCGGACTCGATGAGGCCCTTGACGCGCTTATGGTCCTTGGAGGCGTAGGAGAGGGTGAGGGCGTGGCCGATGGTGGGCACGTAAGCCTGGTCGGTTGGCTCATTCGGCTTCGGCTCGATCCAGATTTCGATGTTCTTATCGTAGTCGAGCATCGCGTTGATGGTTTCAAGCAGGCGCTGGTAGGCCAGCTTGGCATCCTTGGCTTCGCGGATGTAGGTGCCTTCACGGGCGAGCCAGAGCACGATGGCCTTGGAGCCGACGGCGTTGGCGATGTCGATGCACTTCTTGGTACGATCCCAGGCGTAGGCACGATCAGTAGCGCTATTGGAAGTATAAGCGCCGTCGACGGTCTGGTCGGCGAACCACAGACGCGGGGCGACGAACTCCGGGGTAAGGCCCTGGTTGGCGAGCATCGCCTTCACCTCGGTGGCCTTCTTCAGGATTTGGTCAGGCTTGAGGTCATCCATGCCCGGGACGACGTCGTCGTCATGGAACTGCACGCCCTCGAAGCCGAGAGGGCGGTAGAGGGCGAACTTCTCCTCGTGCGGGAAGACCTTGCGGACCTCGCCGCCAAAGGGGTCGCCTCCTTCGCTGATATTCCAGGGGCCGAAAGAGAAACGGTAGGTAACGGGGGTGCTCATGGGTAAAGGGAGATATTACCACGCCCTGCCTGCTTTACTACGCTATGTGTCTCCCGCTATGGCACTATTATCTCAATTACCCCCTTGCATGAGGGGGTGCTCTTGATACGAATCACCCTATGAAAGCCATTCGCGAAAAGGTAGAGCTGCCTGAAGGGCACTCTTTCCGCGTCTTGCGCTGGGCGAAGTCACTTCGCGACGTGGAATGTCTCATCGCCCCAGGGCGGACGTTGCCCGTGCAAGGGGAGGGCAACCATTGGCACTTCCATAAGGAGATGGAGCTGACGCTGTTCACGGGCGGGGAGGGCACCCGCTTTGTCGGCGACTCCATCGTGACCTTCGGCGCGGGCGATCTCGTCTTACTCGGCGAGCGACTGCCGCATCACTGGCACACCTCGGGCGCATCGAGCGGCCTTTCAATTCAGTGGCACTTTCCGGAAAGCCATCCCGTGTGGGCTTTCCCGGAGAATCTCGAACTGCGCGAACTCTTTAAGCAGGCCGAGCGCGGTTTGCATTTACGTGGGACTACCGCGACGGAAGTCACTGGCCTGATGTTTGAAATCGCCAAGTCCAAAGGGGCTGGGCAACTGGCGACGCTGCTGCGCTTACTGTCCGTCGTGTCGGAGGCACCGGCCGCCGAGTTGACGCCGCTATCCTCGCGCAGCTTTACCCTTAGTGCGGAATCACACTACCAGAAGGCGATCTCCAAGTCGGTGCAGCACCTGGTGGCAAATTTTCGCGAAGAAGTCCGCTTGGGCGACCTACTCAAAGTCTCGGGCTTGAGTCGCCCCACGTTTGCCCGGCAATTCAAGCAGCACTCTGGGCATAGTTTTAGTGCCTTCGTGAATCAGCTTCGGCTGCAGGCGGCGCGCCGCGAACTCCGCGACAGCGAACGGAGTGTCCTGGACATCGCCCTGGCCTGTGGCTTCGCCCAAGTGACCTTCTTCAACCGTTTGTTTTTGCGGGAGATGGGTTGCACCCCGTCCGAATACCGCCGAAAGCAGAGGAGGAAGGGAAGGTAGGGTGGGCAGAGTGGAGGGCTGAGTGCAGGACTGGGTTGATGAAAGATGGCTGCATCGATGACGGAATGGGACCCCATCTAACCTCCCGTCTCACTGTGCTGCCCCCTTTGATTGCGCCTCTCTCTGGCCAACCGGCCAACTGTTCAACTGATCAACTTGTCCTAGGCTAAATCCGTTGCCGGCTTCGCTTATTAGTATCGGAAAGCACCTTCCGGTATTAATCATTTCCCTAACCCCATGAAACTCCCCGTGCTCCTCCTGCTGGCCGCCGCTTCCTCCGCCTTCGCTGCCGATCCGGCGCTTACTATCTATAACGGAGGCTTCGCGGTGGTGCGCGAATCGCTGCCACTGGACCTCAAGTCGGGCGTCAATCAGGTCTCCTTCGCCGGTGTCACGGCGCAGGTCGAAGCGGATTCGGTCATCTTGCGCGATATCGCGGGTAAGGCCGAGTTCCAGATTCTCGAACAGTCTTACCGCAACGACCCGGTCTCCCAAGCGATGCTGCTGTCGTTCTTCGAGGGCAAGACCCTCGAATTCAATCGTCGCGAGAGCAATAAGCCTGATCGCGTCATTAGTGGCAAGGTCGTGCGCAGTGGTTTTGTCCCGGGCGGTAATTTCGTTGAGCCGATCATCGAGGTCGATGGCAAGCTGCAATTCACCCTTCCAGGTGAGCCGGTCTTTCCTTCGATCGGTAGCGACAGCGTGCTCAAGCCCACATTGAATTGGAAACTGAACTCCGGTTCTTCGGGTAAGATTAACGCCGAGGTAGCCTATCTGAGCCGTGGTTTCACGTGGGAGGCTAGCTACAACCTCGTCGCCACCGAGAAGAGCGACATCTTGGACGTCGTCGGCTGGGTGACGATGAACAACCAGAGCGGCACGACCTTCAATGAGGCTAAAATAAAGCTCATGGCCGGGGATGTGAATCGCGTGCAGCCAGAATACCCGATGGCGGCACGCGCTGCGGCTTTCGACAGCCTTTCCATGGCCGCTGCTAAAGTGGTGACGGAGAAGTCGTTCGACGAATTCCATCTCTACACCCTAGGCAACCCCGCAACCCTGCGGGACAAGGAGACTAAGCAGGTCGAGTTCGTCCGTGCCACCGGTGTTAAGTCGCAGCGCATCTACGTCTTCGAGGGCGCCGGACGTTATCGCCGTGGCGTGACCTCGCCCGGTAAGGTGCAGGTCTTTCGTGAGTTCAAGAACTCCGAGGTCAATAAACTCGGGATGGCGCTGCCGAAGGGCAAGGTGCGCTTCTATTCCCAGGATGGGGACCGCCAGCTCGAGTTCGTGGGCGAAAACCAGATCGACCATACCCCGAAGGATGAGACCATCCGCGTGCTGACCGGCAACAGCTTCGACCTGACTGGCGAGCATCGCATGACGAACTCAACCGAAGATGGTGCCAATCGCGTCGCGACGCAGAGCTTCGAGGTCAAGGTGCGCAACCATAAGAAAGAAGCCGTCGAGATCCGCGTGCTCGAGCATGCGACTCATGGCGGCAATTGGACCCTGACCGCCCAGAGTCAGCCGCATGAGAAGAAGGATGCCACCAGCCTCGAGTTCCGCGTGCCGCTCCAGCCCGACGAAGAGAAGATGGTGACGTACACAATTCGGTATACTTGGTAACGAGGTAGGGACAGCACCACGTGCTGTCCTCGTTCGCCGGCCGCCGCATGGTGGCCGAGGGTAGGGTTACGACTACGTCGTGACCGGGCGCGGCGTAGCCTCGCCCCTACCTTGGCGTTCACCATGCGGCGAACGCATAGGACAGCACGTGGTGCTGTCCCTACCTCCGAAACTCCGGCAATAGCTCCGGGGTCGCTCCGGCTTTCGCGCAAACAAAGGCGGCGACGTCGACGGCGCGCTGATGGATGCGCGCAAGGTCTTCGCCGCGTAGTAGGCCAATCGTGAGGGCAGCGGTGAAGGAATCTCCCGCGCCGACGGTATCGACGACGGCGACCTTCGGAGCGGTCTTCTCATCGTACTGTCCTTTATGCCAGACCAGCGATCCGGCGGCGCCGCGGGTGAGGGCGACAGTGTGCAGTTCGAAACGCTGGGCGACGGCGAGCATGAAGGCTTTCTCGTCCTTG
>CAIKRN010000183.1 GCA_903829855.1 uncultured Opitutia bacterium | reverse complement strand
GTGGTCTTCTTGCCCGTGAAGTCATGAATGACGCCCAGGACGGGCTCTTTGCCGCGCATCAGGCCAAGTGAGACGCAGGTCGACGGTTGGCGTCGGAGGTAATTGTAGGTGCCGTCGAGTGGGTCGACAACCCAGTAGAGGCTATCGCCGTCGTAGAGGGAAGCATCGCCGCCGAGTTCCTCGCCGATCACCGGAAGGCCCGTGGCTTTGAGCATGTCGCGTACGAGGTGTTCCGAGTCGATGTCGGCTTGCATCTTCACGTCATCATCGGTCGAGGCATTCACCTTCATCTGGGTGCCTTTGGCTAGCAGGTCGCCAGCCGCAATGGCCGTAGCCAGTGCGACGGATTTCAAGGCTTCAAGGGAAGGGGTGCTCACGAGAGCAACCTAGGTTGCCCCGCTGCTTTCGGCAAACCAAAGATAACCCGCTTAACCGACGATGACTTCCCGCAGGCCGAAGCGGGTGAAGTCCGTCGCCGCTCGGCCGGTTAGGCCCGTGGCTCGCACCACGACGCCATGCTTGCGTGCGTGGGCTGCCAACTCGCGGATGGCCTGAGCGTAGGAGCAATCAATGAAGAGTGCATGGCTGAAATCTAAGGTCAGGAAGAGGGTGCTCTTCTTGAGGCGAGTTTCCGTGGCCCGGGGTTCGGCCGCGCGCCCAAAGTGGAGGTGGCCTGAGAGGACAAGGCGAATTTCATCGGTGGCTTCCTCGATCGCGATGCTCTCCGGTTCATCTTTCTCTGGGTGGGAATTTTTGCGGATGAGTAGGAAGATGAAGGCGGCGATAACGCCCAGCCCCACGGCCCAGATGAGGTCCGCGAAGACCGTGATAAGGCAGGCGAGCACTAGCAGGACCATGTCGGAACCACCCGCGCGGAACAGTCGAGGCCAGAGCGGAAGCTCGGCCATATACCAGCAGACCGAGAGCAGGACGCCGGCCAGGGAGGCCAGGGGGATGAGCTTCACCAGCGGGGCCAGGATGAGCAGGATGGCCAAGATCGTCGCCGCATGGATCAGTCCGGAGATCGGGGACTTCGCACCGGCGCGGGCGTTGGTGCTCGTGCGGGCGATGACTCCGGTCACCGGCAGGCCCATGAAGCAGGCCGAGGCGAGGTTGGCCACGCCCTGGGCGGCGAGTTCGGTGTCGGAGTCATGGCGGTCGCCCGTCATCCCGTCGGCCACGACCGCGCAAAGCAGCGACTCGATGCCCACGAGGATGCCGATGCCGAAGGCCAGCGGCAGAACCTCCCAGGCCTTGTGTAGCCAAGCGGCCCGATCGGGCAGGGCGGCGCTCCAGTCTGTCAGGTGGAAACTGGCGCTGATTTCCTTGAACTTGGAGCCGATGGTTTGGACGGAGGAATCCGGCACGCCGAGGAGCGTCACCATGCCCGTGCCGATCAGGACGGCGATAAGCGCACCAGGAATTTTGAGAGATATCTTTCGAAGGCTGAGGATGACGGCGAGCGTGCCGGCTGAGACCGCGAGGCCGCCGAACGAGATTTCGCCGCTGTGGCGCAGGACGTAGGCGAGGCGGCCGATGAAGTCGGGCATCGCCGGCGTGGGGTCAGCTATGCCCAAGGCTGAATCGATCTGCGTGCTGCCGATAATCAGCGCGATACCGGTGGTGAAGCCGATGACTACCGGATACGGGATGTAGCCGATATATTTTCCGAGTCGCAGGGCGCCGAAAGCCAGGAGCATGACGCCTGCCATCAGGGTTGCTAGGGCCAGTCCGAGGTACCCATGGGTGATGACCGCCGCGGCGCAGATGCCAACGAAGGCGCCGGCCGGACCAGCGACCTGAACGCGTGAGCCACCGAGAAGCGATACGACCACGCCGCCGATGATGGCCGTGTAGAGGCCTTGTTCTGGGCTGACGCCGGAGGCGATGGCCAGGCCCATCGAAAGGGGCAGGGCGACCACGCCGACTAACAGGCCGGCGGAGATGTCGGCTGCAAAATCAGAACGGCTGTACCCCGCTTTAAGTGAGCGCGCTAGCGCCGGCTTGAACCAGGGTACGAAAGCCATGGCTGCAAGTTGGGCGGCGGCGGGTTCGACTCAAGGCGAAATCTTCTCAACAAGAAGCCCGACTCATTGAGTCGGGCTTCGGTGGTCGATGGCGAAAGTCTTACGGGAGCTCTGAATTGCCCATCAGGAACTTATCGCACTCGCGTGCAACCCCACGTCCTTCGTTGAAGGCCCAGACGACGAGGGATTGGCCGCGACGGCAGTCTCCGGCGGCGAAGACGCCTGGGAGGTTGGTCACGTACTTCTCGTGGTCGGCTTTGACGTTGGAACGGGCGTCACGCTCGACGCCGAAGGCCTCGAGCAGAGGCTGTTCAGGTCCCATGAAGCCCATGGCGAGCAGCACGAGTTGAGCTGGGCGAACCTTCTCAGTTCCGTCAATCTTCTGCGGGCCGAAGACACCCTTATCGTCTTTCTTCCATTCGACCTCGACGGTGTGGACCGCCTGGAGATTGCCTTGGGCATCGGTATCAAACTTGGTAGCGGTGGTGAGGTAGACGCGCGGGTCAGAGCCAAACTTCGCCGCGGCTTCTTCTTGGCCGTAGTCGACCTTGTAGGTCTTCGGCCATTCCGGCCAGGGGTTGTCCTTGGCGCGGGCGAGGGGAGCCTTCGCCATGATTTCGAGCTGGACGACGGACGTGCAGCCGTGACGGAGCGAGGTGCCTACGCAGTCGGTGCCGGTGTCGCCGCCGCCGATGATGACAACGTCCTTGCCCTTAGCCGTGATCGTTGCGTCGGGAGACTTGCCATCAAGGAGGTTCTTTGTGTTGGCGCTGAGGAACTCCATCGCGAGATGGACGCCCTTGGCGTCGCGGCCGGGGAGAGGGAGATCACGACCCTTGGTCGCACCCACGGTGAGGATGACTGCGTCGAAGTCCTTGCGGAGTTGCTCGGGGGAGATGTCGACGCCGACGTTGACACCGCACTTGAAAGTGACGCCTTCCGCTTCGAGGAGGGAGACACGACGGAGCACGACTTCCTTCTTCTCGAGCTTCATGTTCGGGATGCCGTACATGAGGAGGCCGCCCGGGCGGTCGGCACGCTCAAAGACGGTAACATTATGGCCAGCGTAGTTGAGTTGAGCTGCGGCGGAAAGACCAGCGGGGCCGGAACCGATGACGGCGACCTTCTTGCCGGTACGTTTCGTCGGAGCGCGCGGGATGACCCAGCCGTTCTCAAAACCCTTGTCGATGATCGAGACTTCGATGTTCTTGATGGTGACGGCTGGCTTGTTCATGCCGAGCACGCAGGAGCCTTCGCACGGGGCAGGGCAGACGCGTCCGGTGAACTCTGGGAAGTTGTTCGTCTTGTGCAGGCGTTCCAGCGCTTCGCGCCAGAGGCCCTTGTAGACGAGGTCATTCCATTCCGGGATCAGGTTGTTAACGGGGCAGCCGCTGGCCATGCCGCTGATCAACTTGCCCGTATGGCAGAACGGCACGCCGCAATCCATGCAGCGAGCTCCCTGCTTCTGGAGTTTCTCGTCCGAGTGATGATGGTGAATCTCTTTCCAGTCGCCGATGCGGGTGAGGGCATCGCGATCCGGGGGGAGCTCGCGCTGGAATTCAACAAATCCGGTTGGTTTTCCCATGATACAGAAGATTTAAGAAGTGAGAAGGTGGGTGATCAGCCGCCGCCAACTCGAGCGGTGTCACGCGAGTTGATTTCGAAGGCTTCGTTGAGGGCGGCGTCGCCGCTGAGTCCCTTGGCCTGGGCGGTGGCGATGGCCTGGAGCACGCGCTTGTAGTCCTTGGGCATCACCTTGATGAACTTCGCGAGCGAAGCGTCCCAGTTGGCCAAGATGGCTTGAGCTTTTTTGCTACCCGTGAGGTCAGCGTGACGTTGGATGAGGTCGCGCAGTTCAGCGGTGTCTGCGGCGTCAGGCTTTTCTAGGCCGACCATCTGCTTGTTGCAGCGGGTGGAGAAGTCACCCTTTTCGTCGAGGATGTAAGCAACGCCACCGCTCATGCCGGCGGCGAAGTTTCGACCCGTGGCACCGAGGACGACGACGCGTCCGCCGGTCATGTATTCGCAGCCGTGGTCACCCACGCCTTCGACGACCGTGCTCACACCCGAATTACGGACGCAGAAACGTTCGCCAGCCATGCCGCGGAAGAAGGCTTCACCGGAGGTAGCGCCATAGAGGGCCACGTTACCGAGAATGATATTATCTTCGGCCGCGAAGGTCGCCTTGGCGTCAGGGTAGATGATGATGCGACCGCCACTGAGGCCCTTGCCTACGTAGTCATTGGCATCGCCTTCGAGTTCGATCGTCACTCCCGGGGGGACGAAGGCCCCGAGGCTCTGGCCGGCGCTGCCTTTAAACTTCAGTTGGATGGTGCCATCGGCCAAGCCGTTCCAGTGCTTCTTGGTAATTTCGTTACCGAGAATTGTGCCGACCACGCGATGGGTGTTCTTGATTTCGCCCTCGTAGCGGACTTTTTCGCCCTTCTCGATGGCTGGCTTGCACTTTTCCAGGAGGACAGAGAGGTCCAGGCCCTTTTCAAGGCCGTGGTCCTGCTTCTCGGTGCAGAAGCGACCGACTTCGGGTCCGGCCTTCGGAGAGTAGAGGAGCTTCGAGAGGTCGATACCCTTGGCCTT
This sequence comes from uncultured Opitutia bacterium, assembly GCA_903829855.1. Classification (GTDB taxonomy): domain Bacteria; phylum Verrucomicrobiota; class Verrucomicrobiia; order Opitutales; family UBA953; genus UBA953. The sequence continues at coordinate 1,888 of CAIKRN010000183.1, read as the reverse complement.
CCAATGTTCGACGGCATGGCGTGCTTCGAGGGCATCAGTGCGACCAACCATCTCGTTGATCGTGCGGAAGCCAAGCTGAGCCATGATTTCGCGAACTTCCTGGGCGATGAAGCGCATGAAGTTAACGGTGTCGGCCGGGTTGCCGGTGAAGTTCTTGCGCAACTCAGGATCTTGGGTGGCGACGCCAACGGGGCAGGTGTTGAGGTGGCAGACACGCATCATGATGCAACCGAGCGTCACGAGCGGAGCAGTCGCGAAGCCGAACTCTTCGGCGCCGAGGAGGGCGGCAATGACCACGTCACGGCCGGTCTTCAGCTGACCATCAGTTTCGACGACGATACGGGAGCGCAAGTTATTAAGGACCAGGGTCTGGTGCGTTTCGGCTAGGCCGAGTTCCCACGGCAGGCCAGCGTGCTTGATGGAGGTCTGCGGCGAAGCGCCGGTACCACCGTCGAACCCGGAGATTAGGACGACATCCGCGTGAGCCTTGGCCACGCCCGTGGCAATGGTGCCGACGCCGACTTCCGAGACGAGTTTCACGCTGACGCGCGCGGCGCGGTTGGCGTTCTTCAAATCATGGATGAGCTCCGAAAGATCTTCGATGGAGTAGATGTCGTGGTGCGGGGGAGGGGAGATGAGTCCCACGCCCGTGGTCGAGTGGCGAACCTTGGCGATCCAAGGATAGACTTTTCCGCCCGGAAGCTGGCCGCCTTCACCGGGCTTGGCGCCCTGGGCCATCTTGATTTGGAGTTCCTTCGCCTGCGTCAGGTAAAGGCTCGTGACACCGAAGCGTCCGGAGGCGACCTGCTTGATAGCCGAATTCTTAGAGTCGCCTTGTTCGTTGGTCCAAGTGTAGCGGGCCGGATCTTCGCCGCCTTCGCCGGTGTTGGACTTGCCGCCGATGCGGTTCATCGCGATGGCGAGGCTTTCGTGGGCTTCCTGTGAGATTGAGCCGTAGCTCATCGCGCCCGTTTTGAAGCGCTTCAGGATATTCTCGATCGATTCGACTTCATTGATGTCGATGGCGGTGCGTCCCTTGAACTGCAGGAGGCCGCGCAGCGTGAAGATCTGTTGCATCTGGTTGTTTACCAGACCCGAGTAGACCTTGAAGGTGTCGTAGTTGTTCGTGCGGACCGCTTTCTGAAGGGAGTGGATGACCTGAGGGCTGAAGAGGTGACCTTCGCCTTCATTGCGCCACTGGTAGTCGCCGCCGACTTCGAGTGTGGCTGCGGTTTCAACGCGTTCCGGGAAGGCGCGACGGTGGCGTTCCAGGGTTTCTTCGGCGATTGCGGCGACATCTGCACCTTCGATGCGGGTGGCGGTGCCGGTGAAGTACTTGTCGACGACCTTCTGCTGGAGACCGACGCACTCAAAGATCTGGGCGCCGAGGTAGCTCTGAATGGTCGAGATGCCGATCTTGGAGGCGACCTTGACGATGCCCTTGGTGGCAGCCTTCACGTAGTTCTTACAGGCGGTGTAGTGATCAACGCCGACCAGCAGGCCTTGCTTGATCATGTCGTCCAGGGTCTCAAACGCCAAGTAGGGGTTAATCCCCGCGCAACCGTAGCCGATTAGGGTACAGAAGTGGTGTACTTCGCGCGGTTCGCCAGATTCGAGAATCAGGCCGACCTTGGTGCGCTTGCCTTCGCGGATCAGATAGTGGTGCAGGCCAGAGACGGCGAGCAGCGGAGGAATGGCCGCGTTATTGCGGTCGACGCCGCGATCGCTCAAGATGATTAGGTTGATACCCGCATCGATGTGCAGGCCAGCCTGGCGGCAGACTTCATCCATCGCCTTCTCGAGACCCTTCGCACCGGACTTGGCGTCAAAGAGGGTCGGGATGGTGACGGACTTGAACTGTCCGTGGGCGACGTGACGGAGTTTGGCG
>CAIKRN010000182.1 GCA_903829855.1 uncultured Opitutia bacterium | reverse complement strand
TCCGGCCACGGGACATCCTGGGACGGTGCCGACGGTGAGGAGTCGGGGCAGTTGAAGATCCGTAAATTCCACTCCGTAAACTTGCTTCACTTGCCGCGGTGAGGTGAGTTCGACGGATTGGCGAAAGTAGTGGGAGCCATCCCGCAATTCGGCCCGCCATTTCACCCTGAGCCCCGCTGGGTTCACCAGCATCGCTTCGAGCGCTTGACCGCCTTCCAGGCGAACGACCTGTGGGCTTCCTTCCACTTTGAAAGCCGAAGCCGGGATATCGCCCGAAGGGAATTCAGTCAGCCGTGGGGTCGTGATGCGCTCACTCGCCGCCGTGGTGACATTGAAGGTCCCATTTTTACTCCGCACACCGACGCTTAGAAAGCGTTTGCCGTCCTCCCAAACGAGAGCGACCGCCGGTGACCAAGACATCGCAACGTCGGTACCCTTATCGATACGTGCCGTGACTTGCTGGGTGCCTTTGACCCAAGGTAAGTCAAAAGTCATGGCATGATTCGCTGGCGCCTTGAAGGTGAGGGATTTCTTGCCTGCCGGCGCTGGCTCAATCTGAGAGACCTTTGATTCGCCTTCCGGTCCGGCTTCACCGCCGCTGTTCTTGGCTTGGGCTTTCAGGTTCATTTTGCCGACGCGGATCAACGTCGGCTCGCCCGGAAAGTCGCTCCGCGGGAAGGAGGCGATTTCGGCGAGGGCTTTCCCGTCCTGCCCGACCCGGACGATGATACGTTCAGCGGTCAGGTTGATTTCGATGGGGAAAGTACCGTCGCCTGCTGGACTAGCGGTACTCGTCAGGCGAAAGATTTCTGTCCCCGCTTGGGTGTGGCTGAGGCCGGTGAGTTTATTTTTTAAGGAGCCAGGGCGGAGGGTGCCGGCCTGGAACTGCCAGCTCCCCGCGATGACGTTGTTCTCAAGGCGTAACTCATCGCCTTGGATTTGCGCGGCGGCGGGGCCGGGGGAGGGGCCGGAGAATTCAATGTCCGTGGCGAAGCAACTTTGCCAAGCCATGACACACCAGAGCAGGCTAGCGGGGGTAATCCTAGTCATGGAGTTCACCCTAGGTCTGCGGCACCGTGTGCCAATCACTTATCCCAGCATGGCGGAGCGCCTGCGAAGGCTGGGGAGTATAGGGCTTTGGCTTATGGTAGGGGCGCCACTGCGTGGCGTCCGTTCGCATCGGCGTGTGGATGACGAGTCCGATCTTAGCGAAGACCTAATGACTCCCAGCCTCGGTCTCAAACGGACGCGACGCCGTCGCGCCCCTACCTGATACAACCGATGCATAATACAAAGGGAGACCGGAAACCGGAATGTTAGATGGAGATATATAAGCCCAGCCATTCTTCCGGTCTCCGGTTTCCCTTTGAGACATGTATCGAAGTAGGGCGGGTGCTCCGAGCCCGCCGTTGAGCCGGATGAGGTCCGAAACTCTTGAGGCGAACGGACGGCTCGGAGAGCCGTCCCTACCCAAGGCGGTCATTCGTCCGTATCATACCCTTGCCCACGTGTCACCGTGCCAGCTTGTCCCCTGACCCTTACTTCAGCCCCAACACGTCTTCCATGCCGTACAGGCCAGCGGGTTGGCTCGCCAGCCAGCGGGCGGCGCGGACGGCGCCACGCGCGAAGATCTCGCGGTTGGAGGCCTTGTGCGTGAGCTCGAGGCGTTCGCCTTCGGCGGCAAAGAGTACCGTGTGGTCACCCACGACGTCGCCGCCGCGGATGGCGTGCACGCCGATCTCGTTGAGCGGGCGTTCGCCGACCAGTCCGTCGCGGCCATGCTTCAATGCATCCTTGGTGAGCTCACGTTCTTCGAGGAGAATCTTGAGGAGCGTCTCGGCGGTGCCGGAGGGCGCATCCTTCTTGAGGCGGTGGTGCATCTCGAGCACTTCAACGTCCCAGCGGCCCGCGTCGGCGAGCGAGCGTGCGGCCTGGCGGACGAGCGCGTTGAGAAGTGTGACGCCCACAGAGTAGTTGCCGGCCCAGACGACCGGGAGGCCCTGGATGGCGGCGTTGATGGCGATCTTCTCTTCCGCCGTGTGGCCAGTGGTGCCGATCACGAGCGGCTTCTTGTGCTGGGCACAGAGCTGCGCGACCGCGAGGGTCGCGGAGTGGAAGGAGAAATCGATGACCACGTCGGCGGAGCTGATATGCGCGGCGAGGTTATCACCTTGGTCGACGCCGGCGGCGATGACGGCCTTCTCAGAGACGGCCACGTTGGCGATGGCGAGGCCCATGCGGCCTTTGGCGCCATTGAGGAGAATGCGGATAGGCTGGCTCATCGGAGGGAGGCGAGGGTGGCGTCCGCGACCTTCTCGACGAGAAGGCGGTTGGCTTCGGACATCTCGCAAAGGGGCAGGCGGACTTCGTCGGACTGGATGATGCCCGCCCGCACCATGCAATGCTTCACGGGTACCGGGTTCGGTTCGACGAACAGGGTCTTAAAAATCTCCGCGAGCTTATCGTGCAGCAGTTTGGCTTCGGCGAACTGCTTCGTGCGGGCGAGCTTGGCGAGCCGGGCGACCGGGCCAGGGATAAGATTGGAGGCGACGGAGATGATGCCTTGCCCGCCGACTTCGGCGAAGGGCAGGGTGAGGGAGTCGTCGCCGCTGAGGACGATGAACTCTGGATCCGCTTCGCGCACGAGGCGGGCGGCCTTCTCGACTTGGCCGCCAGCTTCCTTGATGCCAATGATGTTGGGGTACTTCTGGCGGAGGCGCAGGGTGGTCTCGACGGTAATCTCGATGCCGCAGCGACCAGGGATGGAATACAGAATAATCGGCTTAGTCGTGCATTCGGCGAGCAGGGCGAAGTGACGGAAGAGGCCTTCCTGGCTCGGCTTATTGTAATACGGGGCGACGAGTAAGAACGCATCGGCGCCAGCTTCGTCGGCACGCTGGGTGAGATCGAGGGCTTCGGTCGTGGCGTTGGAGCCAGTGCCGGCCATGACCGGGACGCGACCCGCGGAGAATTCAACCGTCTTGCTGATGACGTCGATATGCTCGTCGTAATCAAGGGTGGGGGATTCGCCGGTGGTGCCCACGGCGACGAGGCCATCGATGCCTTCGTTGATCTGGAATTCGACCAGCTTCTTCAGGTCAGCCCAGGCCACCGCACCGTTGAGGAAGGGGGTGACCAAGGCCGTATGGGCTCCCACGAAAGCGCGGGGGCCGAAGGGACGGCGAGAAGGGATGGAACCGGTCGAGGACATTGCGGCTGGATTGGACCCCAGAAACAACCTCCCCCTGCCAAAAGAGACAAACCCAAAAACCCCGCTTGGCGGACCGAACCTAGCTTATGGGGCTGGACCGATGAGGATTCGGTTGTTTTCCGTATCTGTGACGTAGAGGCGGCCATCGGGACCGATACGGGCACCGTGCGGGCGATTGAGCTGCGTGTTAGCCCAGTCGGCGCCGACCGCGGAGCCTTTCTTGCCGTTGCCGATGATGGTGCGAATCGTCTGCTTGAGGGGGTCGAAGAGGCGGAGGCAATGGTTCTCCGTATCGAGGATCAGGACGTTGCCCTTGCCGTCCATCGTCACGTATTTGGGTCCATTCATGCGCGCGTCGACAGCAGGTCCGTCCGTCGCTGGACCGCCTTTGCCGGCTTTGTTCACGACGATAGAGATCTTGCCATCCTTAATCGCGGCAAGCGCGTTACCACCGCGGAGTAGCGCGTAGACCGTGCCATCCTTGGCGGTGCAGGCGGCGCGGACATCGCCCATTGGTGTGTTCAGCGCATCATCACCATCTTTCGGAAGGCCCTTCTTGCCGTTCCCGGCGATGGTCGTGATGACTTGGGTGGCGAGGTCAATGCGGCGCACGCGGTTGTTGCCGATATCGGCGATGACCATGAATCTCCCCGAGGGATCGATGACGCCGCACATCGGGATATTGAATTGGGCCTGGACTGCCGGGCCACCGTCGCCGGCGAAACCGGCTTTGCCTGTGCCCGCAAACACCGTCGCAGTGTGGGTCTTCGGGTCGAGGCGGACGATGCGATGTTGGAAACTATCGGAGGCGTAGATGGAGCTGTCGGGTGCGATGGAGATATCGTGCATGCCGTTGTAGACGGCGGGAGCAAGGTCCAGGAGTTTGGCGGGTTCAGGTGGTTTGGGGGCCTTGCCCATGCTATTCCACTTCACGCCGGAGATGTATTCGATCTTGCCGTCATGGATTTTGAAAATGCGGTTCGCGGGCTGGAATTCCACGCCGTACGCGTCGCCCTTGGCGTCGAAGGCGATGCTGAATGGCTCGTGTAGGTCTTCGGCACCAGGAAGCTTGACGACTTCAATGGCGCCGAAGGCTGCAGTGGCGCAGGCGAGCAGGGGGAGTAAGCGGGAGAGCATGGGTTGTTTGTAGGCCGAGGCTGGCGGCGTTCAAGTCCCGTGCGGGAAAATGGTTCGACCTCGGGCCCGGTGCCTCCACCTTGGCCTTCTCCCGTGCCTGTCGCGCTCCCACTCATCATCCGTGAACTCGGCGGCAGCGGCACTCCGCTCGTCGTACTCCACGGACTACTAGGGTCATCGCGCAATTGGCAATCCGCCGGCGTGGCGCTGGCCGAACGCGGGCACCGCGTGCTGGCGCCGGACCTGCGCAATCACGGCTCGTCGCCTTGGGCGGACGACTGCTCCTATGCTGCTTTGGCCAGGGACGTCATCGCGATGCTGGATCAGCTCGCCCTCGGCCCCGTGCACCTCGTCGGCCACAGCATGGGTGGCAAGGCGGCGATGCGCTTGGTGATGGATCGCCCTGACCTCGTTGCGCATCTGACCATTGTGGACATCGCCCCGCGTGCCTATTCCGACCGTGTACGCGTCGAGTTCGCTGCGATGAACGCGCTGGACCTCACGGCAGTGAAGTCGCGTAAGGACGCCGAAGAGAAACTGGCGGCCCAAGTGCCCGAGTGGGGGATGCGTCAGTTCATTTTGACCAACCTCGGTCAGGACGCCGAAGGCCGCTGGCGCTGGACCGTGAACCGCGAGGCGCTCACCCGCTCACTGCCGGAGATTCTCGGCAATCCTTTGATCGCGGGCGAAGTCTGGCCTGGCCCGACCCGTTTCCTGCGCGGTGGTAAATCAAACTACATTCGCGACGAGGATGTCGCCGTCATTCGGGCGCACTTCCCGTTGGCTGACGTCATTACGCTCCCTGAAAGCGGGCATAATCCGCATTTCGAGGCGCGGGCGGGCTTCGTCGAGGCGGCGCTGGCTTAACGCTTAGGCTTTCGGTCTAGCCATTCGCCGATGCGGTTTAAGCCGAGGGCGATCCAGACCAGGATTATGCCCGCCACCGCTGCGGCCACGATGAAGATGAATTTCGCGTCCTCTTTGCTGAGCCACCACGGGACATCGCGGCGGGCGGGCTCGGCCGCTACAATCATCGGCGACTCATCTTCCGCGACCATCATGATCCAGCGGGGCTTCGCGGTGGGCTTCTTTTCGTCGACGAGCCAGAGGATAAACGTGTGCGGGCTCATTTCGGGCACCCGCAGCACGAACTTTGGACTTTCAGGGGTCCAGGTCCATTCGGCGGCCTCGAGTTTGTAGGACTTCGCGAGTTCTTCGGGCGTGTGGCCGAGTGGAGCGGAGGGGTCTAGTTTTGTTTCCGAAAAGAAACTTGGGTCGCCGGCGACTTTGGCCAGGGGGGTGGTGTCCTTGCCGGCGGAGACGAGGAAGAAGCTATTCGCTACCTCCGTCAGTTGGGCGCGGTTCCGGATGGTAAAGTTGGCCTCCGTGTCGGCGGTCACCCGCAATACGCAGGACCCATCGGTGCGGAGCGTCAGCTTCGCGAGAAGCAGCTCGCCGTTATGGGCGCAAACAAACAAGGGGAGCAGTAAAGCTCCCCCGGTTAGGACCAGTTTTTGCAGGGTGCGAATCACTTACGATCCCAGCGTAGCACGCGGCCGAAAACATTCCACTCCGTTTCAAGGATATTGCCTTGGCCGTCGAAGGTGATGCCGTGGGGAGAAGTCACGACGCCTTCGCGCCAATCCGCCGGAGCGACCTTCGGGGTGTTGGTCTGGCCCTTGGTGTCATTGGCACCCATGGAGGCGACCATCGCGCCTTCCTTATTCCAGACCGAGACACGCCCGGCGATCTCAGCGACGCACATCAAGTCGCCGTGGAAGGAGGCCGAGGAGGGGTTGCGGAGTCCCTTGTTGGAAATCATCTGTGGGTTGGTGCCGTCGAGGTCGACGTGGAACATGCGGTTGTTACCCCGGTCGAGGCAAAGCAAGCGAGCTGGGGCGAAACGGGTGTCGACGAAGATTTTATGGGTGTTGGCGAAGCCCTTGCCGTCCACGATCTGGGTGGGGCCACCAAAGACCTTCTTGAAGGCGCCCGTCTTATCGAAGACGAAAACCCAGCTCTTGCCGTAGCCGTCGACGATGTAGATGTCGCCATTCGGGGCCACGTCGCAGTTGGTGAGCTTCAGTCCGGGCTTGGCCTGTTCGGCTGGGAAGGCGTCCTTCTTAATTTCCAGCACGACCTTGCCGTCGAGCGTGCACTTGATGAAGCGCTGCTCGTTGAGGACGGCGGCAAAGATGAATTCACCATCGTCGGTCTTACGGATGACGAAACCGTGGAGCGAGTTCGGCAGCGCGAGCGTCTTCACATATTTGCCATCCTTGCCGTAAACCTGGAGGCCGGCGTCCTTGTCCTGGACGCTGACGTAGATGTTGCCGGCGGAGTCGACGGCGATTTCGCCGTGGCCGTTGCCGATTTGGGCCTTGCCTGGAGGCGTGCCGAGGAAGTTGGGGACGAAGTCATATTTGACTTCAGCGGCTTGGGCGAGGGAGCACACGGCGAGGAGGGCGAGGGTACGGAGGGTGGACATGGGGGTGATTAAGGGGTAGGGATAGGGAGAGGGGTAGGGATAGGGAGAGGGGTAGGGGTAGGGACGACAGGAGGCAAATGGATTTCGGCATCGCTCTTTTATTGTATCTCCTGCCTCCGTCCCTATCCCTACCCCTACCCCAACCCCTCAATCCTACGCATATGAAATCCCTCCGTACCCTCGCGGCCTTGGTCGCTTTACTGATCTCCCTCGGTGCTTCTGCGGCGGAGCCTAAGTTCGAATCCGCCTTTAATGGCAAGGACCTCGCTGGCTGGCAGAACGCTAAGGACAATGAGTTCTGGAAGGTTGTCGATGGCGTGCTCGTCGGCCAGAACAACGCCGCCAAGAAGGGCAATATGCTCTACACCGAGAAGGCCTACGCCGATGCGGTCATTGAGTGCGAGGTCCGCTTCTCGGGTAACATCGACAGCGGCATCATGATGCGCAAGGACGCCAAGGGTAAGAAAGACATTCAGATGCAAATCGGCGTTTCTCGCTCTCTCAAGAAGGACATGACCTGCTCGATCTACGCCCCCGTGGGTAAGATTGGGTATCCCGAGTCCGGGCAGTGCAAGAAGCTCGAGCAGCTTTGGAAGAAGGATGCGTGGAATAAGGTCCGTTATCAGGCCAAGGGCGACACCTACACCGTCTGGCTCAACGGCGAGCAGGTCGTCGAATATGTCGATGCGACTTGCCCCGCCGCCTACGCCATCGGTCTGCAAATCCACCCAGGCGTGGAGATGAAGGTAGAGTACCGCGACATCAAGATCGCCGAACTCAAATAAACGGCCGTCCGTTTAAAAAGAAAGGCGCGGCGATAGCCGCGCCTTTTTATTGCCTACTTTTTGGCCGACTCAGCGGGGGTAAGCGCAGCGGCTTCGGACTTTTCCCGGGCCGCTTGCGCTTCATTAATCTTTGCGAGGTGTTTCTCGCGCCAAGCTTGGTGCGCTTTCTCATCGGTGAGCCAATCACTGAGGCGGAAAGCGAGCGGCGACCTGGCCGATGCGGGAGCTTTGGGGTCGCCGACATCCGGAAGCGCGGCGGTGAGGTTCCCGACGTCAGCGACCGCGGGCTGACCGCTGACCGCTAGCCCGCTGAGTGCGCGTGGAGCCCCGTCTTGATGGGGGAATTTACTATCGCCGCTAGGCAACATCTGGGCGAGTTTACGGCGCGCATCATCGACGGAGTCGCGTAATTTACGTTGGCGGGCGGTATCCTCGGCGGACAGGGCCCCCGTTAATTCTTGGTTGCCGTTGGCGACGAGGCGGGTGCGGAGAGCTTGGTTGAAGGCTTTCTCCGCCTCGACGGCTTTGGCCAGGGCGGTTTTCTGCGCCTGAATCTTCTGGTCGGAGGTCAGTAGGGTGTCGCTCTTTTCTGCGGGCGTGGTGGCCTTACTCGCTTGGCGGCCCGCGTTTGCCTGATTGGGTGATTTTGCAGCGACGGCGCTCGCCGAAGTGCCTGTGCGATTATTCGGACCACCCGGGGCACCGAGGGTGCGGGATACTTTTTCGCGGGCGGCCTCGACGTTGGTGCGAAGTTGGCGGGCTTGCTCGCGGTCACTGGCTGCGAGCGGTGAAGGTTTGTCCGACTTGAAAGATTTTTCGGCCTCAACGGCTTTGGCGAGCGCTTCCATGTCCGCCGCCAATCTGGCTGGCGTGAAAGGTTGGGATGCTTCGGCAGCGATCGCTTTTTCGCGCTTTAATTGTTCTGCGCTCTTGCCCGGCTTTTTGTTGCCTGCGACGGAATTGGGCTGGCTTTGGCCATTTTTCGCGCCCCTCTCGTTGGGATGATTGCCAGGCTGGTTGGCCTCCGCATCTTTCAATGCGACTTGCGACGACCCAGTGGATTCTTTCTTCGGACCTGGGTCGCGGGAGTTTCCGGTGAGTGCCGAACCTGAAGCTGCGCCAGGCCCACTCGCCGAACCGGCCCCGGAAGGCTCGGTTGATTGGCAACCCGCAAGGGCGAGGATGCTGGCGGCCGTAAGCCACAAACCTAAGTGATTGCGGGCGCGCATCGGTGGCTGACTACTGCGCGAGGATGGACATCGCCGCTAAGATGGGCGGGCCGGCCTTTGGGTCGAAGCGCGCGTTCATCGTAAAGCGGGCGTCGCGGGGCGTGGGGATCGATTTCTCCACCAAGACACGTTGCGCGCCCGGAGTTTTGCCATCGCTGAGCGCGCTGCGCATCCGTTCCACCATTGCTTCATAGTCGATGGTGTCGGCGCCGCGGTTGAGGAGCGTCCAGCCGATATCGGTATTCTTGGGTGGGGTGAGTTTGGAGATGACGACCAGCGGGTCGCGCGGGGCGCCTTCGGCGAACCGGTCGAATTGGTAGAGGTAACTCCCACTGAGCACGAGTGAGTCATTGCCGGAAGTCTTCAGGGACAACATCAATTCGAAGTCGAGGGAAGGGCCCATTTGTTCGTAGCGGGAATGGGTGGCCACGCTCATCGGCAGGCGGTGATAGAACCGGTTGGCATCAAGCCAGAGGGTTAAGGCACCGGGCTGGCTATGCACGTAAGCTGGCAGCCGATCACGCTGTTTTTCACCGGGGGGCAGCAGGCGCTGTTCCGGGCGCAGGAGGCACTGGCGGATTTCTTGTTCCACACAGGGGGCGTGTGGGTTGCCTTCGAACTCAACTAAGATGATGGCGGTCCGGTTCGTCAGACCAAAAGTAAAAAACCCTTTTTCAGGATCCATGTAACGTCCCTCCCCGTGCTTGACCATCGACCGGCTACGGGTGAGGTTCGATGGAGGTCGCCCCGGCTCGCCGCTGATGGCGTTATTCATTTGGTCCGCGATGCGCGACAGCGCGGCTTCGGCGACGGAAGGGTCAGTGACACTGAGCACTACCCCGCAGATCATTACCGGATGAGCGGTGTTCGAGTTAGCGCCTGGCGTGCTGGGGAATTTTGCGAAGGCGTAGATTTCCGAATGGGCATCGAGGCCACTCTTGAGGAGTTCGGCAAAGGCGGCGGACATGCCCTTGCCGCCGGCCCGCTCCAGCCAATCTGGGAACGCCTTGGTGCTTTTCTGGCGAAGGTCATCGGGCCGCAAGGTCACCACGGCGAAACTGTCATTGGGAATGGAGCTGGCGGTGCTAACGTTGGTGTGGCTGGTCTGGGTGGAGCGCGTGTCGGTCCACATCCAGACGAAGATCAAGGCGATGAACGTGGTGAGAATAATGACGATGGTGATTTCCCAGGCAGCCCAGGGGCGAGCCGAGCGGGCCGGGCGGGCGGCGCCGGTGTTGGGGTTGGCACGCGCATCCGCGTTCGCCAGATCGACTTCCGCGCGGCGCTTCTTGCGATTTGGGTCGGCCATATTGAAACCCACAACCAGGGCGACAGCCAGGGGGTCGAAGACGGCGATGAGCGAAAGAATGAGCCACTTCACCACATCGTCGGCTTCGACGTCGAAGGCGCGCGCCACGAAACGGTAGGCGCCGATATCGACCGAGGCGATTTGGTCCTTGAGCGTATGGATCTGCTTGTTGCGTTCGCCGACACTCTTCCGGAGTTTTTCGATTTCGCTGTCGGTCATCGTGGCTTTGCCCTGCCCTTGTTCCTGGAGGGCGGTGAGTTGCTTTTCGAGGTCGGTGATATTGGCGGCGCCCGTCTTGCGGAGTTCCCTTTCTTCCGCGTCGACCCGCGCGAGCTCATCGCCGAACTGCTGGCGGACGGAGGAGACTTCCTTGCCCGTGTCGGCGTTGAGGCGCGACTGTTCGGTGCGCAGGGTGGCGATGCGGGCGTTGGAATCGTTGCGGAGGCGCTCGATGCGCGCACCCGACTCGGTGAGTTTCGCGGTGATCGCGGTGCGTTCGGCTTGCTGCTCCGTGCGCAGGTCCTGGCCTTTCTTCACATTATCCTTATCAAAGAACAGGAACTGGCTGGTCGTGCCTTGGGCGGTGTAAGCGGCGACGGCTTGATCTAGGACTTTGATGCGTTCATTGAGGCCGGCGATGGTGGCCTCCTCGGAACTTAGCGATCGGGCTGCGGAGGCTTCTTCCGCCGCAATGGATTTGGCGAGGGTCGCCGACTGGCTGGAAGCCCGTTCAGTGGGGTGCGCGAGGTCGAAGGCCCGACGTTCATTGAGCGATTTGCGCTGCTCCTGGAGGCGGGCAAGGGAGACGTTCAGCGATTCGGTGGCCTGCGTGAGGCGGGCTTGGGCCTTCGCGAGATCTTCGCGGCTGGCGGTGTTGAGGCGCGTGTTTTTCTCGCGCGAGTCGTCAATGCGGTTCTGGTCTTGAGCAATCTCTTTCTCGAGGCTGGCAATCGCCTGTTCATTTTGCCGAATCTGCTTCGTCGTATTTTCGTAGGCGCGTGACAGATAGCCGTAGATCCCCTGTGAGGTAATGGCGATGAGTGCGATGACCGCGAGGGAGAGGTAGACGCGGAGGGAGCGGCTGATGACATCCCAGTAGCGGACGAGGAAAGAGGCGGCGACGAGCTTCCCTACCTCGAGAGAGGCGGCCATCACCATCACCGGGACCTCGGAGCCCGCGAAGAGCAGGCCGAGCCCGTGCACGGAGAAATAGGCCGAGCAGCCCGCAATGAAAAGGGCCGAGGCGATAAGAACATGGCGGAAGCCCCAGGGCTGGTTCGTCGGTTCCTCGCGGGGGGAGGCTTCTCGGGTGGGAATAAAGTCAGGCATGGGGTGGGGTGGGTTTTTGTATCCCCCCGTTTTAGCCCTGTCAAAAGGTAGATTGGACCAAAACGCTCATATACCCATTTATAAGATTATTATCAGTCGTTAAAGGCCAACTTCCAGGACCTGTCTCTTTATAGGCAATATCGTAAAATTTAATCGCAACCTCTTGGGCGTTCTCCTGTCTCAAAGGCAACCCCGACTACCCCAATGAAACTCCACCAGAACTGTGAGGGCAACCATCCTGACATCCTTTCGGCACTCAGTCGTCGCGACTTTATGCACGTCGGGATGCTGGGCACCATCGGCCTGAGCTTGCCTAACTTGCTCCGCCTCTCGGCCAACGAGATGCCGAACGTCGAGTCCGTCAAAGCGATCGCTGACTCCGTCATCCACATTTACCTGCCGGGTGGCATGGCGCAGCACGAGTCGTGGGATCCGAAGCCGTTCGCGGCACCGGATTACCGCGGACCATACACGCCGATCAAGACTTCCATTCCGGGTGAATATGTCGGCGAGAAATTCGTCAACATCGCCAAGATCATGAACAAGCTGACCGTCATCCGTTCGATGACGCACGGCGAAGCGGCCCACGAGCGTGGTACGCACAATATGTTCACGGGCTATCGTCCGAGCCCGGCGATTAAATTCCCGAGCTACGGTTCCGTCATCTCGCACGAACAGGGTTCGCGCAACAGCCTGCCGCCTTATGTCGTGGTGCCTAGCCAGTTCTGTCCCGAGCAGGGCACGGGCTACATGAGCAGCGCCTTTGGTCCGTTCGCTTTGGGTAGTGATCCGGCTGACAAGGGTTTCGTCGTGCGCGACCTTCTCTCGCCGAAGGAAATCACCACGCAGCGTTTCGACCGCCGTCGCAACCTCCTCTCCTCTGTCGACGATCACTTCCGCCAGGTTGAAAAGTCCGACGCCATCGGCGCCATGGACAGCTTCCAGACTGCCGCCTACAGCCTCGTCAGCAGCGCCAAGGCTCGCGAAGCCTTCGACCTCGGCCGCGAGTCCGACAAGCTCCGCGATGAATACGGCCGCCACACCGCCGGTCAGCGCTTCCTCCTTGCGCGTCGCCTCGTTGAGGCTGGCGTCCGCATGGTTTCCGTCAACTTCGGCGGCTGGGATCACCACTCGAATATCAAGAGTGCATTTGACCAGCAGGCCCCGCAGTTCGACCAAGCTTTCGCCCGCCTTATCACGGATCTTTCCGAGCGCGGTCTGCTCAAGCGTACCCTTGTCTTGGTTAGCTCTGAGTTCGGTCGTACCCCGAAGATCAACGGCACCAATGGTCGCGACCACTGGCCGCGCGTCTTCTCCGTCGCCATGGCTGGCGGTGGCATGAAGGAAGGTTACATCCATGGTGCTTCCGATTCCCTCGGTGGCGAACCCGACCGCGATGCGGTGGGTCCAGAAGATTTGGCTAAGACCATGTACCGCGTTCTCGGCATTAACAGCGAGAAGCGCATCATGTCCGGCGGCGGACGCCCCATTGATATCGTCAACGGTGGTCGCGTGATGACCGATTGGCTCGCCTGATTTCGCGCCCGCAAAGCGCCCCGACAGGGGCGCCGCGCGGGACGACCCCGCTCGACCATGTCCTTCCGTCTTCTTCTCGCCCTCCTGCTCGCCCCGGCGGTCATGCAGGCGGCTTATCCTGATTTCAGCGGCACCAAGCCGAATGGAGGTCAGCGCGGCTCGGACCTGAAGCTTACGCTCCAGGGCACCCGTCTCGCCGACTTCGAGGATCTGATGTTCTTCAGCCCGGGCTTCAAGGTGAAGAGCGTCGAAGCACGTACGTCCAGTGCCGTTGAGCTCACGCTGAGCATCGCCCCGGACGCGCCACTCGGTAATCAGTTAGTGCGGATTCGCACCAAGTCGGGCATCTCCCATCCCCGGCAGTTTTTCGTCAGCCCTTTCCCGAACGTTGCGGAGAAAGAACCCAATAACGATTTCGCTAGTGCTCAGCCGATTGAGTTAAATCAGACGATTGAGGGCGTCATCCAGAACGAGGACGTTGATTACTTCAAATTAACGGTGAAGAAAGGGCAGCGCATCTCCATCGAAATCGATGGTCTCCGCCTCGGCTACGGTGTCTTTGACCCGTACATCGCGATCATCGATAAGGCTAAGTTCGAGAAGGCCTTTTCCGATGACACCATCCTGCACCGGCAGGATGGCTACTGTTCCTTTACCGCCGAATATGACGGCGAATATTACGTGATGGTGCGCGAATCTTCCTACCGCGGTTCGAGTCGGGCCTTTTATCGTCTCCACGTCGGTAGCTTTAGTCGCCCGGATGCCGTCTATCCGGCGGGTGGCCGCCCCGGCTCCAAGTTGCAGGTACGCTTCGTCGATGCGAAGGAATCTTTCGCCGAGGAGGTTACGCTCCCGAAGGACAATAACCCTGACTTCCAGCTGTACTCTCGCACCCGTGATTCGGCGCCGTCGGGTAATCCCTTCCGCCTTTCTAATTTGGAAAACACGTTGGAAGTAGAGCCCAACGATACTCCGGAGACGGCCACCGTGGCGGTACCTGCTGACTCTTACGCCATTAACGGAATCATCGATAAGCCTGGTGACGTCGATTATTTCAAGGTGCAGCTCAAGAAGGGGCAGGTGCTGGATTGTCGCTGTTATGCACAGGCTATCGGATCGCCGCTCGACTCCGTCGTCAGTGTGTTGACCTCCAAGGGTCGCTCGCTGATTAGCAATGACGATGGCGGCGGCCTCCGTCGTCTGGACTCGCGCTTTAAACTCACGGTGCCGGCGGACGGCGAGTATACGATTAAGGTCACGGACCACCTCGAGCGCGGCGGCCCTAATTTCGTCTACCGTTTGGAAATGATCGCGGCGCTCCCGAGCCTCACCTTCGCCTCGCCCGAGTATTCGGTGAACGACTCTAACTACCGGCAATTCCTCGCGGTCCCACGGGGCGGCCGGATGGTTCTGCTTGAAAATTTCTCACGTAATGGCGTCAGCGGCGAATATCGATTTGATGCCCAAGGGCTACCTGCGGGGATCAAGTTGCTGACGACCGACGCCATTCCTGGCGACCTCGGCAATGCGCCGTTGATGTTTGAGGCCGCCGCCGATGCCCCGCTGGGTCAGGCCGTCGTGGCCGTCACGATGCAGCCGCTGGATCCGAAGGCCACGGTCATTGGCGAACAGCGTCAGCTCTACGACATCGTGCGCGACGGTAATACGATTTATTATCAGGGCATCGAAAACAAGTTGCCCTTCGCCGTCGTCGAAGAGGCTCCCTATTCGCTCGAGATTGTCAAAGCGACCGTCCCTCTGGTGCAGAACGGCGTCTTCAACTTGCACGTGACCGCAAAGCGCAAGGAAGGCTTCAAGGCTCCGATTCGGGTGATGATGGTCTGGACGCCTCCGGGCATCTCTTCGCTGGGCGAGCAGACGATTGCCGAAGGCAGCAACGAGTGTGTCTTCCAATTAGACGCTAATTCCGCGGTCCCGACTAAAGCCTGGAAGTTTGTCGTCATGGGCGAAGCTGATGCCGGCGCCGGCCGCGTGTATAACGCCTCGCCTTTTAGCGAACTCGTCACGGACCTTGCTTTCGTGGGTGCTCCCGCCATTCCGCTAACGGCGATGGAGCAGGGGCAGCCCGGCACGATGGTCACGCCTTTCGAAGTGATCCGTCCCTTCGAAGGTGAAGCCACGGCCACGCTCGTGGGCGTGCCCGACACCTTCTCGATCGCTCCGATCAAGGTGACCAAGGATACGAAGGAACTCCGCTTCACCGTGGTGACCGATGACAAGACGCCGATTGGCAAGAAGGACAACCTCTTCGTCCAGATTGAGATTCCTGTCGGCAAGGGTTTTGCGACGCACCGTGTGGCCATCGGGTCGATCCTCCGCGTGGACGCTCCCCGCAAGAACGCCGTCGTTAAGGCGGCCGCCCCAGCTGCGGGCAAGGATACGGCGAAGGCTACCGCCGCCACCCCTGTTGTGCTTTCGCGTCTCGAGCAACTCCGCCAAAAGAACGAAACCCCTAAGAATTAATTCCCATGCTTCGCTTCCGTTCACTTCTTTCCGTCCTGTTGGTTGTTGGGGCGAGCTCCCTGCGCGCCGAAGCCCCAGTCGCCTTCGATCAGGTGCGGGCACTTCTCGAGACCAAGTGTGTGGAGTGTCACAACCCAGCGAAAGTGAAGGGCAAGTTGCTCATGGTGACGCGTGCAGATTTCCTGAAAGGCGGAGAAGCGGGTCCAGCCATCGATCTCGCGGCGCCCGACAAGAGCGAACTGCTCCGTCGTATCAATCTGCCGAAGGCTCATGATGATGTGATGCCGCCGAAGAACGGTCCGTTGGCGGCCGCCGAAATTGCGCTATTGCGTAACTGGGTCGCCCAAGGGGCTGTCTGGCCCGCCGGCGTGAAGCTCGCCCCGCGCGATCTGGCTAAGGAATCCGTCCTCGCCGACCTCAAACTTAAGCTGCCGACCATCGAAAAGCTGGAGATCTTTCCTGATAAGTTCTCCCTTGAGACGAAGCGCGACTTCCACCGCGTCGTCGTTTTCGCCACTTTCAAGGACGCGACGACCCGTGATGTCACGGCTTATGCGACGTTGACCCTGACTGATAAGAAGGTCGCTGATTTTGATGGCTACTCCCTGCACGCCGTCGCCGAGGAAGGTAAGACTGAAGTGATCGCGGCCATCGGTGGTCTCACCGCCCGCGCCCCGATCGAGGTTAAAGATGGCCTCAAGGATCGTGCCGTTTCCTTCCGCCAGGATGTGATGCCGGTCTTCATGCGGGCTGGCTGTAATCAAGGTGGCTGTCACGGTGCCGCTCGCGGTAAAGACGGCTTCCGTCTCTCTCTCTTCGGTATGGATCCGGATGGTGACTATATCCGCCTCACGCGTGAAATGGTCGGCCGCCGCATCAATCTCGCCATTCCTGAGGAAAGCACGCTGATTGAGAAGTGCGTGGGGAAGGTGCCGCACTCCGGCAATAAGCTCTACGAGGCTGACTCCGCTTACAATAAGACCATTCTCGAATGGATTACCAACGGAGCCAAGGACGACCCGGCCACGATCGCCAAGGTCACGGGCATTGATATCTATCCGAAGCAAATCGTCCTCGAAGGACCAGGCGCTACGCAACAGATCACCGTGCGGGCCACCTACTCCGATGGCACGGATCGCGACGTGACTAGCCTCGCTTTGTTCATGTCGAACAACGATCCCGTCGCCGCCATCAGCAAGGACGGGCTGGTCAAGTCAGCCGATCGCGGCGCAGCCTTCCTGCTGGCCCGCTTTAATGTCTTCAGCATCACGGCGCAGGTCATCGTCATCCCCAAGGGTCTGGTCTACCAGCGTCCGAAGACTGAAGAGTTCAACTACATCGACACGGCCGTCAATGAGCGCCTCCATCGCCTGCGTATCACCCCTTCCATGCTCTGTACGGACGAGGAGTATGTCCGCCGCGTCTTCATCGATGTCGTCGGTATCTATCCGAAGCCGGAAGAAATCACGGCATTCATCGCCGATAAGTCTCCGGGCAAGCGCGCTCAATTGGTCGAAGGGCTGCTCGTCCGCAAGGAGTTCACCGAGCTTTGGGTGATGAAGTGGGCTGAATTACTCCAGATTCGTTCCGGTATCGCCGGGAATAACAATCAGCCGCCGTTCTATAAGAACGCACTTCTTTACTATAACTGGCTCGCCGAGAAGATTGGTAAGAACGTCCCCATTGATAAAATCGTCGTGGAGCTCCTGTCGGCTTCAGGCGGTACGGTCTCCGTGCCCGCGGTGAATTACTACCAGAGCGAGCTGGATAAGCTCAAGCTTAGCGAAAACGTCGCTCAGGTCTTCATGGGCATGCGCATTCAGTGTGCCCAGTGCCACAACCACCCATTCGACCGCTGGACGATGAGCGACTACTACGGCTTCAACGCCTTCTTCGCGCAGATCGGCCGCAAGCAGACGGATGACCCTCAGGAGGTCGTGATTTATAACAGCAAGGGCGGGGAGTCGCAGCACTTCCTGACCAAGCTGAACGTGAAGCCCAAGTTCCTCGG
>CAIKRN010000181.1 GCA_903829855.1 uncultured Opitutia bacterium | reverse complement strand
GCCGACTTCATCCTGACGCACGAGCATCAGCCGTGACTGCGTACCCTTGGCGTTCCAGATATCCACGCAAGGCAGGCCAGGCTTGCCGACCTGCAGCGGCTCTAAAGCTGTCACAATCGGCTCAATCGTACGCTTACCAGCGGAGTCGAAGCTCGAGCGGTAGATGATCCGCAGCTCCTGAACTGAGCCATCGGATAGACCCAGAAAGACCAAGCCAGAGCGGGGATAGCTCCGGACGGTGGATACGTGGCGATTCGCCAGCGCAGGCGACCACTCAAGCACTTTCGAACCATCCTTGGACCGCTGAAAAATCACCCTGCCATCGGCAAGAACGACATAGGGTAAATCGCCGTATTCATCCTCACCGAAGGCAATTGCATTGGCCGGCACGGATAAGGCATCGCCAGCTGCAACCTTGGCTCCCGTGAAGAGCGGGAAGACTTGAAAAATCAGGAAAGCCAACATCCCAAAGACCGCGAGCACGACCCCCACCCCGCCGAAGCGAATGAGACGCCCCATCCACCGGTCAGCAGCGAGGGTCATGGGACTTACCGTAAAACGCGACTCTGGCGCAGGCGCCGCAGAGGGGTTTTTGTCGGAAGTTTCCATCGCGTGACGGTTAGGTGTCGTTAATTCTAATAAAGGGTAAGGCGGGGAGACCCCGCCTTAGGAGGACCCGAGACCGTATCGCCGCGCTTTTTAGACCGACCCCGAAGGGCGTGGTGGCGACGATACGATTTCGAGACCAAGATTATTCGGCGCTGTAGAACTTGAGCGCGAGGCGACCTTCGGTAGCAACGTCGGCCGGCAGCGGGAAGTATCCGTCCTTGATCGTGATTTCTTGGCCCTGCTTCGAGAGCACGAAGGTGATGAACTCGCTCGTAAGCTTATCCATTTCCTTCGAAGGAGCCTTGTTCACGTAGACATACAGGTAGCGGGCGAGCGGGTAGCTACCATTAAGCGCGTTAGCGTAATTAGGCTCAATGAGAGCCGAATCATCAGCGACAGAGAGGGCGAGGGCGCGGACACCGGAAGTCTTGTAGCCGATGCCGGAGTAGCCAATCGCTCCGAGGTCGGAAGCGACCCCTTGGACGACCGAGGAAGACCCCGGCTGCTCCTTAACGCTGCTCTTGTAGTCACCATTCTTAAGGGCGTTGTCCTTGAAGAAGCCGTAGGTGCCAGAAGCCGAGTTGCGGCCGAAGGCAGAGATAGTCTTGCCCGCGAAAGCACCAGTCAGCTTGGCATCACCCCAGGTGTTGATGTCTTGACCACCGCGCTTACGGGTCGAGGAGAAGATCGCGTCAACCTGAGCAAGGGAGAGACCCTTAATCGGGTTGTCCTTGTGGACGAAAACGGCGAGGGCATCGATGGCCACCGGAATCTTAGTCGGTTTGTGGCCGAACTTAGCAGCGAAGCCAGCGACTTCGGAAGTCTTCATTTCGCGGCTCATCGGGCCCACCTGAGCGGCACCGGAGATCAGAGCCACCGGAGCGGTACCCGACCCCTTACCTTCAACTTGGATGTTCACGTTAGGATACTTGGCCTTGAAGCCTTCGCTCCAGAAAGTCATCAGGTTGTTAAGGGTGTCGGAACCAACGGAGTTCAAGTTGCCCGATACGCCGGAGGATACGGCGTAGTCAGGAAGCTTAGCGTCAACCGTGACGACCTCGACAGCCGCGGGGGCGGCGGACTGAGCGGAAGCGATTGTCGCCGTGAGGGCGAGAAGCGCGAGGGACTTGAGTGAGGTGTGCATATGATGGGAATACCGAGGTATCATCCCATACAATTGTTACAGTCCCGTGTCGGGACGGTGTTTCTTGGGCAATAGCCCTAGCCGGCAGCGGCCCTGAAATCCGCTTATTTCTTAAGGTATTCGTGGATGAGCTCATCCGAGCGGCGCTCTGCCTCCGCCATAGGTAAGCCCCCGGCGACGCCGGGTCGCTTATGGCCGACCTGCTTGAGCCAAGCATCCCGCAGGATCACCGAATTCTGCTTCAATAACTTAAATTTATCCGCCGCGGCGAAAGGCGTGGCGAGTTTCCATTTAAAGATCGGCGCAATACCCTCCCACGCTGCCTGTGCCATGAAGAGGTGACCTTGCTCGCCGGGATGCAAATTATCTTTGGCGTAAATGAACTGGGGGTCAGATTTTTTGGCCGCCGCGACCGCCTGGTGCAACTTGGAGTGAATATCGATAACCAACCAGCCTGCGGCGCGCTGCTCGATAAGCCACGCACCGTAGTTCTCCATCACACCGTCATAATTAATCTCATCTTTGGCCCGATTATCCGGCGCATAAAGTGGCGGCGTGAGTAGTACTAGTTTCGCCCCCGCCTTCAGGCAAGCGAGGCGGAAACGAATCATACCCTCTTGGTAGGCCAGCTTCCGGGCGGAGCTGAGCGGCAAATAGATTCCGTCGTTGATGCCGTAGCACCCAATGACGATCGTCGGCTTGAATTGCTCCAAGGCGCGCCCAAGGCGCTCATGCAAATCGGGGCGCGAAAAACTGCCGCCCGCGTGACCCGGCTCGGAGAGCCCGGACGCGGTTTCGCTCGAGAGGCCCATGTTAACGATGGTCGCCCGTTCCATCCCCGGCTGGGCGCGAATCGCTGACTCGACGTAAACCGTCCAAGTACCGCCATAGGTGATGCTATCCCCGAGGAAAAGCACGCGGGGCTCCATCCGGTCGGCGAAAAGCCGGACGGAGAAGAGGGCCAAGACACAGAGTAAAAACCGAGGCATCCCTGCAGGCTTACAGGTTGGCCTCTTGGGTAAAAGCGGATTGTACGAAACTTATTAACGGCCGGGCGGCCACTTCCGCCTTCTCCCCGGAAGCGGAGAGGCTATCGTCGAACCTTCTGAGCCAGCCCATCCACATCAAGGGAGCCCGCACCCACAATCTCAAGAACGTTGAACTGACCATCCCGCGTTATCAGTTGACCGTGATCACCGGGGTCAGCGGGTCAGGTAAATCATCGCTGGCTTTCGACACGTTGCACGCGGAAGGCAGCCGCCAATACCTTGAGTCCCTCTCGGCCAAGGCCCGAGGTATGCTGGATTCAGCCCCGCGCCCAGATGTCGACTTCATCCGCGGGCTCTCCCCTGTCATCGCCATCGCCCAGCGCACCGGCGGCAACACCAACCCGCGCTCCACCGTCGCCACCCTCACCGAAATCGCGGACCACGCCCGCCCCCTGTGGATTCTGGCCGGGGAACGTCGCTGCCTCAAAGACGGCCACCCCGTCCGACAGCGCTCGCTCGATGACAACCTGAAATCCCTCGAAGAAATTCCGCCCAGCACGCGCCTGATGATCGTCGCGCCCATCTCCAAGGATAAACCCTCCGTTTTATTGGAAGCGGCGGCAGACCTTGGACGCCGCGGCTTCTCCCGTCTGCGTGTCGACGGGACGGTCGCCACCATGGAAGAAGCCGCCGGCTTGCTCATCGGCCGCGAAGCGAAGCAGCTCGATGTCGTCGTCGACCGTATCGTAGCTGGCCCCGACCAACGCAGCCGCCTAGCAGACTCGCTGGAGCTTGCCTTTCGCGAAGGCCGTAACCGGGCAATCGTCTTGGCCGAGGTAAACGGAAAATGGGCGGAACACCCACTCTCACTCCATCTCTCCTGCGAACATTGCGGAGAAAGCTATGAGCCCGTCAGCCCGCGGGCCCTTTCGCATAATCATCCAGACGGTGCCTGTCCAGATTGCGGCGGACTCGGCCGCCAGATGCGCTTTCAGGAAAGTCTCTCCATTCGCGATGAAGCCCTCTCGGTCCACGACGGCGTGGTGAAGCCTTGGAAGTGTGCGACGCGGAAGACCCTGATTCGCCGCAACGCAATTACCCGGGCGCTCGCAGAGCAAGTACCCTTCGACCTCAAGACGCCCTGGGGCAATCTACCAAAGGCGGTGCGCGAACTCCTGCTCCACGGCGACCCGAAGCGAAAATTCCTACTACCACCGCCCAAGGGACGTAAACTGGTTGAAACGGTCTGGACCGGCATGTTTGCCGAACTCGCGCACGCGTACCGCACCACCACAGGTGAATCGCTACGTCAGCGTCTGCTCCAATTTCAGTCCGGTTCCGTCTGCTCAGGTTGCCACGGACAACGCCTCTCGCCCGCGGCACTTTCCATCAGCCTAGGCGGAAAGAACATGGCGGAGTTCCTCGCCCTCCCGATTCCCGCCGCGTTGGCCTTCGCCAAACAACTCGTGACCCACCCGCGCGTCATGCCAGCAGAAGAAGCCCGGCGCGGACTCGAACAACGCCTCACATTCCTCGATGACGCCGGCTTGAGTTATCTCACCCTTGATCGCGAATGCAGTTCACTCTCCGGCGGCGAAGCTCAACGCGTACGACTCGCCACGCAGCTCGGCCTCGGGTTGGTGGGCGTCACGTACGTGCTCGACGAACCCAGTATCGGGCTGCACCCGAGCGACCACGGCCGTCTTATTCGTTCCATCCACGGCCTGCGCGACCTCGGCAATACCGTGGTCGTCGTAGAACATGACCGCGACATGATGCTCGCGGCGGACCATCTCGTCGAGATGGGCCCAGGGGCGGGCGTCGACGGCGGTCGCATCATCTTCGAAGGAACCGCCAAGGCCTGTGCCGCGGACCAGCACTCCCGGACCGGGGCATACCTCGCAGGCCGGGCCACGCTCGCAGGCATCATTCCGCGAAAAGCGGCGAGCAAGACCCTGCTCACCGTTAAGAACGCCACCGAACATAACCTTCAAGGAGTCACCGCCTCGTTCCCCGTCGGCAACCTCACCGTCGTCTGCGGCGTTTCTGGCTCCGGCAAAAGCACGCTTGCGATTGATATTCTCTCCGCGGCGGCCGCACGAAAAATCAATGGTGCCAAGGTTGTGCCCGGGCGGCATGGCGGCATCGAAGGGCTTGAGAAAATCGTCGCCTTTACCGCGGTCGACCAAGAGCCCATTGGCCGCACCCCACGATCGAACCCCGCCACGTTCACGGGCATCATGGATTTACTGCGCGACCTGTGGTCGTCGCTACCCCT
>CAIKRN010000180.1 GCA_903829855.1 uncultured Opitutia bacterium | reverse complement strand
CGGAGACGATGGCGTCGACCTTACCTTCGGTATCATCCCAGATCTCAACCGCGGTGGTGCGACGATGCACTTCAGGGTTGGCCGGGTTATCGAACTGCATCGGCATGAAAGCGTTCGCACCGATTTCGTCGCGGAGCTGCGTGGCACGCTCGATGGCGCCGCGCATGCCCTTCGCACCAGGGGTGAGGACGATCTCGGCACCGAGGAGGCGAAGGAGTACGCGGCGTTCGACGGACATGGTCTCGGGCATCGTGAGGATGCAGCGGTAGCCGCGAGCGGCGGCCACAAAGGCCAAGGCGATACCCGTGTTGCCAGAAGTAGGCTCAACGATGGTGCCGCCCGGCTTAAGGCGACCATCACGCTCGGCGGCGTCGATCATCGCGCGACCAATACGGTCTTTGACGCTCGAGAGCGGGTTGAAGAATTCAAGCTTCACGAGGACTTCGGCATGAAGACCTTCGGTGACCTTGTTCAGTCGCACGAGGGGCGTGTGACCAATGGTGTCGAGAACGCTGTTATAGATGGCCATAGGGTTTAATGATGAGTAATTAAGTAATGTTTAATAGATTTACGAGGAACCCTCTGCAATAAAAAACCCGGCGGACCGGGTTCACAACCAACTTAATACCGACGCTTGGGAGGGGGGCCGGGAGGACGGGGAGCCGTATCACGCAGCCGGAAGATAATGCGGGCCGTGGTCAGATCTGAAGGGGTCATTTCGACCTTAACCCGATCGCCAGGATTAATGCGGATGAAGTTTTTGCGCAGGCGGCCAGAAATCCGACCAAGCACGACGTGCTTATTGGGGAGCTCGATCCGGAACATGGTGCCAGGAAGCACTTGCAGGATTTTGCCTTCTAATTCGATAACGGGTTCTTCAGCCATGCCTTGTAGTCCGCAGTCCATGCCCAACGGATGGGGGAGTCAATCACCGTAGTAGGCCCTGCTCCCCTCTTGCCACCACGTCTTAGGCGGTAATTCTCGCCGCATGGAAGGAGACGCACCCACCCCCCGGCCCGGGCTCATTTGCCCGTTCGAGAAGATGCGTCCCTCGCAACTCAACCGGGACGATGCCTTCTACATGGCGCTGGCCTACAACTTGGCGGTAGATGCTTGGCGCATCGATGAAGTGCCGATCGGAGCCATCATCGAGCGCGGCGGCGAAATTATCGCGGCGGCCCACAATGAGGTCGAACGGGCCAATGACCCGACTGCACACGCCGAGATGCTCGCCATCACCCAAGCCGCGAAGAAGATCGGAGACTGGCGGCTAAACGAGTGCACGCTGTACGTCACCAAGGAGCCCTGCCCGATGTGCTCCGGGGCTACCATCATGAGTCGACTGGGCCGGGTAGTCTACGCATGGGGTGACCCCAAGATGGGTTGTATGGGTGGGGCGACGGAGCTCCATGCCTTACCTAAGCTCAATCATCGCGTCCAGGTAGCCAAAGGCGTACTCGAGGATCCATGTCGCGAAATCCTCCAGGCCTACTTCAACATGAAGCGGGGACGTGATTCCTCCACCCCGGCTTGACCCCCGTCGGAATTCATCATTCTTACGCCATGCACCGCCGAGACTTCCTTCAGAAATCCTCCCTTGCCGCCGCTGCACTCGCGACCACCCCCCTTTCCGCTGCACCCACTTCCACCAAACACATGAGCTACACCCTCGCCCCCCTTCCCTATCCTCACGCCGCCCTCGAGCCGCACATCGATCAAGCGACGATGGAAATCCACCACGGCAAGCACCACAATGCTTACGTGACGAACGTGAACGCCGCCCTCGCCAAGGAAGCTGGCTTCAGCGCCCCGGCCGAAGTCGAAGCCCTCATCGCCGACCTTTCCAAGGTTCCTGAGTCGATCCGCACCGCCGTCCGCAACAATGCTGGTGGCCACGCTAACCACACCTTCTTCTGGAACATCATTTCCCCGAACGGTGGCGGCGAACCCGTCGGTGCCCTCGGTGCCGCCATCCAGAGCACCTTCGGCGGTCTCGAAGGCGAAAAGGGTCTCAAGGCTGCCTTCAAGGCCGCAGCGACCACTCGCTTTGGTTCCGGCTGGGCCTGGCTCATCGTCAAGGCCGACAAGTCGCTCGCCGTGATTTCAACCCCTAACCAGGACAGCCCTCTCATGAAAGGCGTCGTGGACACCAACGGCACCCCGGTGCTCGCCTTGGACGTTTGGGAACACGCGTATTACCTGAAGTATCAGAACCGCCGCCCTGACTACGTGGATGCTTTCTGGAAAATTGTTGATTGGAAGAAGGCCGACGCAATCTACACCAAGGCGACCGCCTAAGTTTAGAGCTCTAATCCTCCCTAAAAGAAGCGGCCACTCGGCCGCTTCTTTGTTTGGCACATCTCCGTTGGTGTGCTGTCTTATCCTTACCCCGATGCGATACCTCCCGCTCCTCCTCCTGGCTTTGGCGACTTCCGCCACCGGCGCCGAAACTGTCCTGCCCCTCTGGCCCGAAGG
>CAIKRN010000179.1 GCA_903829855.1 uncultured Opitutia bacterium | reverse complement strand
GCCAACCACGCCGAAGGCCTGCGTCTCGACCCCGAGAATCGCTTAGTCTGGCGCATGAACCGCCAACGTCTCGAAGCTGAAGCTATCCGCGATTCCCTCCTCAAAGTCAGCGGCGAACTCACCGCCATGTCCGGCGGCCCCGGATTAGTCCTCGAATACATCGAGAACGCCGCCGGGCTGACAGCCGCGGGGATCAACCCTCCGAACTATCATCACCGTAAAGCCCGGCCCGCCCAGGAGTTCGAGCGCACCATCTACCTGCCGGTGATGCGCAACGGTCCGACCTCCGCGGATAAGATTCGCAGCTTCTTCGACTTCGTGGACCCCGCCGGGGTCGCTGGCCAGCGCAACCAGACCGTGATGCCCACGCAGTCACTCTTCCTCCTGAACAATGAATTAGTCCGCAAGCGAGCGGCCGCCCTCTCGAAGCAGCTCATCGCTGCACACAAAGAAGAGAGTACTCGCCTCGAAGCACTCTGGTTACGCGTTTGGAATCGCCCCATTTCCAGCGACGAACGCGTGAGCGCCGCCAACTTCCTGAAAGAGATTACACCGCTTCTGAAGACGCCGCGCGCACCCGAAGCCCTCGAAGCCGCCCGCTGGCAGGAACTCTGCCACAGCCTTCTGGCCTCTAACGCTTTCATTTACCGACTCTAACGCCCCACGCCCATGCTTCCTCCTATCAGCCGACGTCAGATGCTGCAGCGCACCGCCTGTGGTTTCGGCGCCCTCGCCTTCCATAATCTCCTCCAAGCGGCCGGCACCCCGACTTCTTCTCCCTACGCCAATGGAGCCGCCCCCAAGGCCAAGCGCGTCATCTTCCTCTTCATGCAGGGCGGCCCCTCGCAGATCGACCTCTTCGACCCCAAGACTTTCATCAATGATCGCCACGGCAAGAGCATCGACTCCCCTCTCCGCAAAGAAGTCACCCAAGTTGGGACCGATAAATTTCTAGCGCTCGGCACGCAAGCACCCGTCCGACCTCGCGGTAAAAGCGGTATGATGATTTCGGACCTACTTCCCCATCTCGCAACGGTCGCTGATGACATCTGTCTACTGCGAGGCATGAACGCGGATAACCCGCAGCACGCGGGTGCGACCCAACAGTTCCACACGGGCACCTTCACCGAGGTCCGCCCCTCCATGGGCTCCTGGATTAGTTACGGACTCGGCACCGAGAACCAGAATCTTCCCAGCTTCGTTACCATCCACCCTCAAGGAATCCGCACCTATGATAACTCATTCCTGCCGGCCGCCCACCAAGGCACCAGCCTGACCGTGCCCGCCAGCGCCCAAAGCCTACCGATTGAGAATCTCGGAAATGTTTCGGAAAACGAGGCCATCCAACGCAAACGCCTAGACCTCATCCAGCGGATGAATCGTCAGTTGAAGAGCGACGTCCTCGGCGACGAGAGCATGGAAGGCATGATCAAGAGCATGGAACTGGCCTTCCGCATGCAGACGACTACCCCCGCAATTGTCGACCTGTCTAAGGAATCTAAGGCCACGCTCGACCTCTATGGCGTGGGCGGCAAAGACACTGATAAATTCGGTCGCGCCTGCCTCCTCGCCCGCAAGCTCAGCGAGTCCGGCGTGCGCTTCGTGCAGGTGAGCATCGGAGGGTGGGACCACCACGGCGATATCCGCGGTAACCTGCCTAAGCTCTGTGCGCAAACCGATCAACCGGTCGCCGCCCTCATCAAGGACCTGAAGTCCCGCGGGCTACTCGAGGACACCCTTGTACTCTGGAGTGGCGAATTCGGCCGCACCCCTTGGAGCCAGGACCTCAGCGGCAAATCCCCCATCGATAAGCACGGACGCGAGCACCAACCCGAAAGCTTCTGCTCCTGGATGGCCGGCGGCGGCATCAAGGGCGGCCTCACCTACGGCGAAAGCGACGAAATTGGCTACCGCACCGTCGACGGCAAAGTCCACGTGCACGACCTCCACGCTACCATCCTGCACCTGCTCGGCGTCGACCACCTGAAGCTCACCGCCCGCCACCTCGGCCGAGATTACCGCCTGACGGATGTCTACGGCGATGTCGTGAAAGAAATCCTCGCCTAATTCGCCATGCGCTTCGTCGTTCCCGTTCTTTTCAGCTTCGCTGGCATTCTTGCCGCGGCGGATAAACCCGCCTTCCGTACCGACGCCGAAGGCCCTGCCGCCTTGAAAGTCGAGCGTGACGGCAAGCCGCTGAAATGGTTCCAGCCAGTCGATGGCGAATTCCCGCCGGAAGGTTCCGCCCATGCAATCTCTGGCGAGCTCATCCGCGTCGACCACTTAGAACGCCGCTTACAACTTCGCGTCGACCGCAATGACAGCCAGGATGCCAGCGTCCTCGATTTGCCGCTCGCGGCCACAATGCTACCTTATGGATCTATCTGGTACCACGGCGCACCCGCAGCCCTCCAAGACATCCCGCTCGGCACCCACCTGCATGGCTTGTTCTACCTCGCTAAGCCTGATGATAAATCGCCCCTGCCCGAAACCTCTTGGGAACGTAAAACCCCCGAATGGGAATTCCGTCGCTGTTTCCGGGTGGAAGATGATTTCACCTTCAACGCTCGCCAAAAGCAGCTTTGGAAAATCGAGCGCGTTGATCTCAAATCCGCGAAACTCACCGCCACGCTCACGGCCGACGGTAAGCCCGTCGGTAAAGGTAAGCCCGCGGTCTTCGACCTACTGAGCAGCACCCGCGTCTTCCAAGGCAATGGCTTTGGGGATCTCCAGGCACTCCAGCCAGGCCAGAACGTGCTCCTCAACCTTACCTGGGCCACCCTCTACAGCCCTGGTCGCATCACCCGTGTGTGGATGGATGAAGCCTCCCGCACGATCGCCACCCAAGCCCAACTCGCGACCCACCGAGACCACGTCCGGGAGCATGGCTTCCCAGCCTGGATTCAGGCCGTCGATGATCGCACCCAGATCGTCACCCTCACGCTCTTCGGTGGCATCGACCCCAAGCTATTCGACGAGCTAACCCTCATCGACGAGAAACCCTTCGGTTGGCCGCTCTCCAAGCCCGAAGACAACCCCAAAGCTCCCAAGGGCACCATCGCCGTCGCCCGCGATAGCTTGATGACGTACGACCCGGTCAACGACCGTAAGGGTGGCAACATTCTCGATATCAAAAAGGGGCCCCTCGAACCCGGCAGCAGCGGAGTGCAGGTCAAAGTGAAGTGCGACATGCTCCTCGAAGGCTACCGTCCGCGCCGCATCGTGCGCTTCTACCCGGCGACATGGAAGGTCATCGCCTTACCGCAGGAAGAACAGTTCCACGGTCGGGAATGAACGGTTGAAAATTTACCCCATCGCTTGAACGTCCACCTTTGGTTATGAAAGTTATCCTGTCTCTCTTCGGCACCCTAATGCTCGTCCAGTCGGCCGCGCTGCACGCCGCTGCACCTGTCACAGCCTTCGACGCCAACCTGCTCGATGCTGCCACTTTTGCCGAACGAATCGGCACGACTGCAGAATCCCTCGTGCAAGGCGACAAAGAGACAGCGAAACTGGGACCCAAGGCCGTGGTTTGGACCAAGCAAGCAACGACCCACTGGAGAGGCGCCACCTATGGAGCCGGCCGTGCCGCTGGGGTTCGCTATTTACGCATCGGCTTCACCCAGGCCATTCCTGTGGGGAGCATACTCGTGGGCGGCGGTGGCTCCTTAAGCGTCCTGAAATCCGATGCCGCCTATCCGGGCGATCTCGCCGATGACTCTCAATGGCTTCCCGCGAAGCGCTTGGTAAACGGGGCGGAAACAAATGAAGAAGTCGCCGAAGGGGCTTACGGCCTCTGGGTACTGCCACCCGGCACCTCCACCCGTGCCCTCCGCTTCAGCCACACCCCGGCCGCCCGTGATAGTGATACCGCCGGACATCTCTCAGGCGTATGGCTTCTCGCAGATCGTCTAGGCAATGTGGGCCCGCAGTCGCTCGTGCAATCCCGGGCCCGCGAAGACGTCTCGATGAAAATCGTCGACGAATCCCACAACCGCACTTGGCAGGCTTGGGAAAACGCCAAGGAAGGCGCACCCATTGCGATTTCGGCGGAGCATCCAGAAATCTTCACGCTCACTTGGCCGCAAGCCGTCAACCTAGAGCGACTCTGTCTACTCTGGACGGGCTTTGCTGCCTGCGAGGTCGACGCCTTCACCGGCACCGACGATGCGAAT
>CAIKRN010000178.1 GCA_903829855.1 uncultured Opitutia bacterium | reverse complement strand
TGCGTGGAGCAACAAGATGCCACTGCCCTGACCTACCCTGATGCGGAATTCGCTGGGGCCATCTTCGCCTTTAATGGCCTGATGTGCCTGCCCAGTCGAGCCCACCGCCTCGCGGCGCTTCGCTCAATTCATCGCGTACTCAAGCCCGGCGGCATCTTCATCTTCACCGCCAGCGATCGCGAAAAGGGGGCCAACGCTGCCTTCTGGGCCCAGGAGCAATCGGATGCAGACGAAGTCCCGGGCGATCGCTGGCACGAGAGTGACACCTCTCCCGTCTTCATCCATAGCAGTACCGAAGCCGAAACCCGCGAAGAATTATCGGAAACAGGCTTCACCGCCATCGAATGCCCCTTAAGCACCGCAGTCGCCCTCGATGGACCCATCGTCAAAGAATTCGCAGGCGAGACCCGGTTCTACGTCGCCAGAAAGTCTTGAAGGAACCGCCCGGGACGGGTCTTGTCGAATCCCCCCATGGCCACCCCACGCCTTTTTCTTTCCTTGGCCCTCATCGCCAGCTCGGCCCACGCGCTTGAGCTCCACGTTGCTCCCGATGGCAACGACAGTTGGACCGGACGGACGCTTACTCCGAATAGCGACCACACGGACGGACCACTTGCCACACTCAACGGGGCGCGCCTCGCCGTGCGCAAATTGCCCCGCCCGCTCGCCGAACCCATTCAGATAATTTTCGCCGAGGGAACTTATCGGATCACCGAGGCCGTCGCTTTCGACGCCCAAGATGCCGGCGAGGTCGGTAAACCTATCACCTACGAGGCGGCAGCGCACGCCGACGTCCGCATCTCCGGGGCCGCACCGTTGCCCAATTTTCGCCCAGATAAATACGGTAAATGGACCCTGCAGACCCCCGCGGGGACCGAAACCTTCGAGCAACTCTGGGTCGGCAACCAACGTGCTATTCGCGCCCGATCAAAGAATCCCGGCACGCACTTCGTCCGCAGTGTCGACGATGAAAAGCCGGTCGCCGGTACTGGCAGCGGCGATCAAGGCGGCTACTTCGAACAGACGATCAAGGTCGACCCGAAAGAAATGACGCCGTTTGCCGAAGTCCGCGAAAGCGAAGCCCAAGATGCCGTGGTGACCTTCTACCACAAGTGGGACACCACCCGCAGCCGAGTGGAATCCGCCCACTCGGCAGACGGCACCATCAAAGTGCGCGGGCCGAAACAGAAGGCCAATACGGCCTTTGATCACCTCACCGGGATGGTCGTGGAAAACATGCTCTCCCTGCTCGATGAGCCGGGTGAGTGGTTCCTGAGTCGCCAAGGCCTGCTTACCTACATGCCGCGCAAGGGGGAGACACCCCTCCATTCCCGTGCGTATTATCCGGTCGCCGAAAAACTCCTAACCTTCACCGGCACCCCGAATGCGAAAATCACCCAGCTTGCCTTCCGTGGCTTAAAATTCAGCCACGCCAAGGGCGTCCCCTCCATCGCCACCGCGGTGCCGAATCAAGCCGCCGTGCGCACGGTGGATGGCGTCGTCACCCTCGAACACGCTCAGGATATCACCTTCGTCGACTGCGAACTTTCCCACTTCGGCAGCTACGGTTTCTCCCTGCGTCAAGGTTGCCGTGCCATCACCGTTGAACACTGCCTCATCACCGACATGGGCGCGGGCGGGCTCAAGATTGGCACCTTGAACGACGAGGCCAAACCCGGCAACCACGTGAGCCACAATAAGGTTCATAATAATATCATCCGCGACGGCGGCATCATCTTCCCCTGCGCGGTCGGCATTTGGATCGGCTCCTCCTCGGATAATATCGTCACCCACAACGAGGTCTCCGACCTGTACTATTCGGCGATTTCCGTCGGCTGGCGCTGGGGCTACGCCCCCAGCAACGCCAAGCGTAACGTGGTGGATTGGAACCACCTGCACCACCTCGGCAAGGGCCTCCTGAGCGACATGGGCGGCGTCTACACGCTCGGGCCCTCGCAAGGGACCAGCGTCAGCCATAACCTCATCCACGACGTGATGTGCCTGCAATACGGCGGCTGGGGACTCTATACCGACGAAGGCAGCACGGGCATCACGATGGAAGGCAATGTGACCTACCACACCACCGATGGCGGCTTCCACCAGCATTACGGCAAGGACAACATCATCCGGAACAACGTGTTCGCCTTCTCCGAAGAACATCAAGTGAAGCGCACG
>CAIKRN010000177.1 GCA_903829855.1 uncultured Opitutia bacterium | reverse complement strand
GGTTCCTTGGCCCGACCGGAAGTGAGCGGCGTCTGGCTGCGCGGCCGCTCCGTCACCTGAGGCCCGATAGGGGTTATCGAAATATTCGATATATGGCAGGAAAGCTAAAACTCGCTTCCTCGTGTCCGAAGCCTAGTTTGAGGAGATGGAACCATTCTCTGGGGTGTTGGGCTTTATCTGCCTAGGATTCAGTGCCTTCCTGACGATTCGTCTCTTCATGCTCATCGGAGATGTCAAATCGCTGGAACAGCGTTTAGCGGTTTTGGATAAAAGATTCACGGTACCTTCGGCTAATCCCGTCGCGGCACCCTCCGTGTTTGCTGCGGAGACTGCTCCGGTTCCCTCCGTTGCCTCTGCGCCCGTCGCCTCTGCGGTCGTCGCCCCTCCGCCTCTCCCGCCGAGCGTGGTGCAGCCGGCGGCTCCGGTTCGATTGGTTGTCGCGCAGCCTGACCCTTTTTCCGAACGTCTTCGCGATCTCGGGCTATTGCCTCCGACTGATCTCAGTGGCGAGTACGCGCTCGGCGCTTGGTGGGCTGTCCGTGTCGGAGGTGTCTTAGCCGTCGCGGCCGTCGTCTTTCTGGGTTTCTGGCTAAATCTTAATCCGAGCATCCCGGCGATGGTCCGCGTGCTGGAAGTAGCCTTGGTCGGGGCGGGGCTTTTCTGGGGTGGCGTCCGTCTTTCCTCGAAGCGGAAGGACCTGGGGGAAGTGCTTGCCGCCTCCGGTCTCGCCGTTTGGCAGTTCGCCGCCTGGGCGACGTATGGCCTGTATAAGATGCGGGTCTGCGACAGTGCGGCGCAGGCTGCGTTGGTCCAGTTCCTCGTGGCGGTACTGATTGCCGTCATCGCCCTTTGGCGGAACACCAAGCTATTCGGCCAGCTGGCGGTCCTTTTCGCTGTCGTCGCGGTGTGGTTCTCCATCGTTTCCAAGTCGGCGCCCGGGTCTACCGCGACGGGTGCTGGCTTGCTCGCCTTGCTGGGCGTCATCCTGATGGTGCGCGGCCCGTGGGGTTCCGCTGGCGTGCTTGGCTTAATCGGTTCGCAGGCCTGCCTCCTGCTACTCTACGCGGCCATGCCGACGAACGGTGCGAACTATCTGCCGCTGCAACTCGCAGCGCTGGGTTCGTTCCTCGTGCTTTGGATCGGTGAGCGCTTGGTAAAGGACGATACCGTGTTGTTCGGACGAGATACCCGTTCGACCTTCCAACTAGCTAGTTTCTTCGCCCCAGCACTTATCTCGCTTTTCCTCGCGACGGGCGGAGACAAAGATCGCGCGACCGTTGCGCTGCTCATCGCACTTGTCGCGGCGGTGGCCGGGGTGATGGAACGGGGTCGCAGTTCGGTGGTCTTTGAGGTGCTGCTTCTGGCCTCCGTTGTTTTTGTGGGCGCCGGTCTGGCTTGGCTGGCTGACCCGCATCTCGTCTGGCTGATCTGGGCGCTCGCCGCCGCGGTCACCTTGCTTGTGGGCGCCCGCACGCGCTCGGAACTCGTCCGCTGGTCTTCGGAAGTTCTCACTGGTGTCTCGGTCTTTGCCTTCATCGGGCATCTTCCGCCGAATCATTGGTTCGCCCTTTCTGGCATCGCTGCATTCGGACTCATGCTCGCGCTCCGTGAGGATTGGGAACGTGTCGAGGACCATCAGAAGTTCCGGCGCATCCTTGGCATCCTTGGCGTGGCCATCGTCGTGCTGGTTGCGCAGTACCATTTCACAAAAGCGGATACCGGCTGGCCGTGGCTGGTGTTGCTGGCCATCGCCGCCCTACGTTTCCGTCCAGCAATGATCTGGTCAGCGGCCCCAGGTTATTTGGTGACCTCGTTCCTGGTCGTGTTCTGGAGTGTGTTCGGTGGGCATGATTCATCCAGTTGGCCAGTCGCTTGGTCGGCTTTGATCGTACTCATTAATCTGGTCGCCTTGTGGTATCTCATCGGCCGTGCAGGCGACGAAAGTAAGGCCCTCAGGAGCGCCCTTTCGTTCGCCGTGGCCATCGTTGGGTTTGCTTTGATTTATCATCTGTCGGGCTCAGGGTCTTCCCCCGATTGGGAGCTGACCATCCTCTGGTCTGCCGGCGGCTTATTCATGGTTGCCGCGACGAGTGTGCTGTGTCGCTTGGGTGTAGTGCCCGCCGACCTCTCGCTATCTGCTCTCGGGTCGGTGCTTGGCTTCTTCGTTCAAGGCGCAATCTTAATTGGAGTGGCGGGGTTCCCTCGCCTCGGCCCTGCGCACGCCCCCTTCGTCCTGCTCGGTCTCGGCTGCCTGCTTCAGCTAGCGGCCGTGCATACCAAGGGGCAGGGTGATTGGGGGACCCTTCAGCGGTCCCTCTCTGGTGCGGTGCTGCTCGTCATGGTCTTTATTATGCTTTCGGGTCTCCCAGGCGCGGGCGTCTCGCTTTTCTGGGCCTTGGCCTCCGTCCTGACGTTCGTCATCGGCCACCTGCTGGCCACCCGGTCCCTGCGCATGGTCGGTCTCTTCGGCCTTATTATCGCGACGCTCCG